>DAOVFN010000089.1 GCA_030672885.1 Candidatus Aenigmatarchaeota archaeon
AAGACTTTTGCTAAGCATAACAGTGAGCTGGACAGGATATCCAAAGAGAAGGACAATCTTATCGGGGGAGACCTCCCACCCATGCCCCTACCACCCAGGCCGCTTGGCATGCAGATCGGTTCAGGGCTTGATGACATAAAGAAAAACATATTGGGAGGCAGTGAAAAAAAGCCACCAAGGCCGCCTGTTATGCTGAAACCCGTACCCAAGATTTCCAGTGCCGCGGGCACAAAATCCATATCCAATGAAAAGATAGGGGATTTCCCGCCTCTCGCAAGGGTACTTCCCGCAGATAAAGTTAAAAAAGAAATCAGTGTAGGGAGGCTCTCCATCATCAAAGAGAAAATCGGGAAGGTCCCTGTCATCAAGGAGAAAATAAAGACAGTCAAGGTCCCTGTCATCAAAGAAGTCAAGGTCCCTGTCATCAAGGAGAAAATAAAGATAGTCAAGGTCCCTGTCATCAAGGAGAAAATAAAGACAGTCAAGGTTCCTGTCATCAAAGAAGTCAAGGTCCCCATAGGAGACCCCCGCATAGCAAAGACGATAGAGGGCAACATCAGGGACATAAGCGACATAAAGGTGGATGTTGCCCGGCAGGAACAGAGATGTTCCCAAATGGCCAGTGATATAAGCGATTTCAAGGAGAGCATCCGGGAATTTGATGGCATGAAGGCAGACTTCAAGGCCCTTGGAACAAGGATAGAGAAGATAGACTTCCAGGGGCTCACCAAGGAGATATATGGCCAGTTCGAGAAGATGAACGCCGCTGTAAAAGAATCTGAAAAAAAGACAGATGACCTGGTAGAGAAGTTCAGTGTTGAGATAAAGACCCTCAGGGAGAAGATGAATGAGGCAACATCTGCCAAGGAGCATGTCGAGAACCTTGACGTCTCCAACATAAGGAGGGACATGGAATCCCTCAAGCAAAAGAGCCAGTACATCGAGGAGCATCTTGACAAAGTCGACGTGAGGCCAATAGTGGACATGATAAGGGAGGTCGAGAACAAGGTCAATGCACTCAAGGCCTCCTCTGCGCTTATTATAGAATAGCCTTTCTCAGGAGCCGGCATGAGGACGATAAAGACCATAAGGGATGTCCCGACAGAGGAGCTTGTTGCGGGCGGTGCGCCGCTCTGTGCGGGGTGCCCGGGCGCCCTTGGACTCAAGCTCGCTCTCAAGGCCCTGGGCAGGAACACCATAGTCATAAACGCCTCGGGCTGCATGACGCTCTTCACGACATTTCCCTTTATGCCCACTAAGGTTCCGTGGCTCCATGTTGCCATTGAGAACGCCGCAGCGGCCGCGACAGGCGTGAGGGCTGCCCTTGAGCAGCTCGGAAGGAACAGGGGAGTGAACGTGCTCTGTTTTGCGGGCGACGGTGCGACCTATGATATAGGTTTCCAGGCCCTCTCAGGCGCTGTGTCAAGACGTGACGACTTCATTTATGTCTGCTATAACAACAACTCATTCTCCAATACCGGGGTCCAGATGAGTTCGGCAACACCATATGGTACCTGCACCACGACGACCCCGCTGGATGGACAGGGCTCGGCTAATATGCTCATGAGGAAGCCCATGGCCAGGATAATTGCGGCTCACGGGGCTCCCTATGTTGCCCAGGCCTGCATCTCTGATGCCATGGACTACATGAGAAAGCTCCAGAAGGCGGCCTCTATCCCAGGCCCCAAATTCATAGACCTGCTTGCTCCGTGCCCCACGGGCTGGGGATTCGACCCATCCAAGACAATCAAAATAGGCGAGCTGGCGATAAGGACAGGTGCCTGGCCGCTCTATGAAATAGAGAACGGCAGGTTCACTCTGAACTACAGGCCTACGAAGCTACTCCCTGTGAGGGAATACCTTAAGTCCCAGAGGAGGTTCAGGGGAATCTCTGATGGTGTTGTAAGGGACATCCAGGGCTTCATAAACAAGGAGTGGAAACCCCTGCTCCAGGGCAGCTACTGGGACGCCGCAGAGTACTGATTCTTGAGCCTTTCGATATAAGTAGATAGCTTGTGGGTGTGTGTTCGATGTTATCCATCCGGCTACCTGATAATTTGACTGAGTCAAAAAAAACAAGGCGACGTACTTGCAGTGGTCCTGGCAGGGAAGCCATTGTCATGAAAAGAAAGGGCAGGATGTATGTTAACAGCGGCAGCAGGCTGTCCGTTATATCGTCCCTGAAACAGGTGCACGCCGCAATACCGGGCTCGCGCCGCAGCTTTGCAGGCACCCTTGGGGGTGGTGAATTCTCATGTGGCCTGCCTGGGGGCATGATCAGGACGCTGACATGGCCTGCCCGAAGAAGTTCGCAAAACACGGCTTGTGTGCGGGCACGATAAAGCCCAGAACAGTTCTCTCCAGACACATCACCAGCCGCATGCACGGAAAAATAAAAGGGCGCTGGCACCATTATTACTCATGAGAATCCCCAAAAGAAACAGGTCCCTGGTCTGGGGTGCCATAATCCTGATATTTCTCCTCATTGCCCTGCCTCCGCCAGCAGGCCTTACTGTCCAGGGATGGCGCGCCATTGTCCTGTTCCTTGCCATAGTGCTCATGTGGGCCACGGAGATTGTTCCGCTGCCCGTGACAGCTCTGTTCGCCCTGGTTATGCAGCCCATGCTCGGCGTCGCGGGCGCAGGCCAGGCCTTCTCTGCCTTCGGGAGCAGCGCTGTCTTTCTCATACTGGCGGGATTCCTCCTGGGAGCAGGCCTTGTCAGGACCCATTTGGACAAGCGGATTGCCTACAGAGTCATAATGTCATCCAAGAGCTCGGGCGTGGCACTCTTCGGGATTATCTTTGTGACAGCGTTCCTGTCCATGATTATGTCCAATACAGCAACTGTGCTGCTCATGCTCCCGATTGTGATTACCATGTGCAAGAAGGCGAAGCTCAACACAAAGGCCTTCCTCCTGGCTACGGCATATGCTGCCAATATAGGAGGTGTCGGCATGCTTGTGGGCACGCCTCCCAACGTGATAGCAGCCGAGGCCTTGGGGTGGGGATTTCTCGAGTGGATGATGGTCGGGCTGCCCTTTGCCCTTATGATGCTGCCCATGCTCTATCTGTCATTGATTATTGTATACAAGCCCCACGGGGTGATACACAGGGATGTCCTTGACAGGCTTGAGCACCTGGGTCCCATGTCGCACGCAGAAAAGAAGTGCACAGGCATAATAGCGGCGACCCTCATGTTGTGGATGACCAGTTCGTTTCACGGACTGCCGGCCGCTGCTGTGGGCCTTATCGGGGGATTCCTCATGTTCCTCTTTATCTATGACTGGAAGTTTCTGGAGAGGCACACGAACTGGGGCGTGATTATCCTCATAGGCGGGGCGATATCGGTTGCCAATGCATTGAGTTCCACCGGGGCGGCCGGGTGGATGGCCAACGGGTTCCTTGCAACGACAGGCCTGACCAGCCCTGTTATGATAGCCTTTGCCTTTGCCGTGCTGGCCATGGTCATAACCCAGAGCATCCAGAACACGGCAACAACCGGAATGCTTGCTCCCATACTCGTGGGTGTGATGTCCGGTCTTGGTGTAAGCTCTCCAGGAATCTTGGTGATTCCGGTTATCGCATCCTCCATGACGTTCCTTCTTCCGCCAGGGACAGCGCCCAACGCCATTGTCCACGGCACTGGGCATGTAAGCAGCAGGGACATGCTCAGGGCGGGCGCCCTGCCGACCGTGTTCGCCCTTGTGCTGTTGCTGCTCTATTCCTTTCT
>DAOVFN010000095.1 GCA_030672885.1 Candidatus Aenigmatarchaeota archaeon
ACATATGTTAAGGGTTCACGAACAACAAATGAATTGTTTCTTGACGGCCGCGGTGATTGGCCAGAAACCGTGTTTGCGGATGCCCGGGATGGACCTACCGGACTTCCTTAATCATGATGTTCTTTTCGAACTGCCAGTACAGGACCTCTGCTCCCTCGGAACCTGGGGTGAACCTTGACCTGAACTCCTCTGGTATGGTGGTCTCGAATGTCTCGTAGCTCTCGAGGTCCATGAGCTGGACGATGTTCCCTGATATGGATATTACTTGGGCCTTCTTTTTCTCGATTACCGGCTGCTCCACTTGTGATGTAGCAGGTTTCAGGACAACCCTCTTTTTGTTGTCAAAGAGGCCCACGGCCTCGAGCCTGACTTTGGCTGCTCCATGCTTGCCGGGCTTGGACTTGGTCATGGAGATGACCTTGCATGCCTCGCCATCCACCATGATGTAAGAATTGGGCTTGGCGTTCTTTATGGTGGTCGTTGTGGTTGCCATTACATAAATATTGTATCATTACATTTAAAGGTCAGCCACTATTCCACAATCACGGTTTCAAGCTTCCTGATGTTGCAGAAGTCACTCGCGAAGTTGTATGCTCCCGCATTGAGGAAGACGAGCCTGTCACCGACACTCGGGTTCCTGAGCTTCACATCATACCTGAATATGTCCATGGAGCATGGGGTGCATCCCTTTATCACAAAGGATTCGCTTGTGCCCTCTCCCTCGCCCTCCACCAGCAGCTTGAACGGGACGATTATGGTATCCATTGATGAGTTATAGACAGAGCAGTTCACTGTTATGCTCCTGCCGGATATGGATGTGATGAATGCCTCGAGCCTTACGGCCGGGGCGGCGATGGGCCTCCCTGGCTCCATTATCATCCCTATGCCCATGCTTTCAAGCCATTCCCTGAACTCGGTTATCTTTTCCACGATATAATCCAGGTTGCTGTCAGTGGTGTTCTTGTATGCGACAGGGATGCCCCCGCCCATGTTAACCACGTCGATTGCCTTGAGCGTCTCCCCTGTCAGCATCTCCTCAAGCATATACTTCAGGGACCAGTTCCCTGTGTTCTGGGTGCTCCTGTGGAAGTGCACGCCGAGCTTCCTGATCTTCTTGTTTTTTCTCAGTTTGGGCACGAGCCTGTTTATTGTCTTGGATGGCATCCCGAAAAGGAAGTACCTTCCCTTGTATACAGTGGTCTCTTGGAACCTCATCCTGAGGAGCAGGTTCACCCTCGCACTGGCTTTTTCCATAGCCTTCAGGAATATCTCCAGGTCGGATTCATTGCCAATCACGAAGTTCTCTATGCCCCTTTCAAGCAGCTCAGAGAAACCTTCTGTGTCAAGGGCCTCTGCCATGAACCACACCCTCTTGGGATCCCTTACCCACGCAAGGCCCTCGGGCGTGTGTACGCTGAAGAAACACCGGGTCTCGTCCTCCAGAATCCTCCCGACCTCTGGATTGGTCTTGATGCTGTATGATATGTTCGGGCAGATGCCCCTCAGGAAGCCATACCTCTCCAGCACCACGGAGCGGCTCAGGACGAATCTCGCCTTATCCATTCCCTATCAGCCCCTCGGCCTTCATTGCGTCCATGGCCCGTGCCATGACAAGGGGGAACATTATGCTGACATCACCTATGACCGTTACCTCGTTGGCATCGACCTTGACCTTTCCCCATGTCTTTCCCTCGCTTGTCGTTGCGCCGCCCATGCTGCCCGAATGCGGGCTGGACGTTGTCATATAGACAGCGTAATCGCATCCCCCGTTCAAGAGGATGCCGAATATGGCATGGTGCTTTGAAACCCCACCGCCCAGGGCTATCACGCCCTTCTTGTCGTCAAAGCTGCTGCTGGCAAGGAGGTTCGAGAAGTCCCTGACGACGTCCACGATGAAGTCAGGGTGGTCCTGCTGGAACATAAAGAGATGGAATCCCAGTGACCCGTCTGTTATGGCAGGACAGAACACAGGGACCCTGTTCTTGGCTGCCTGGTACAGTATGGAGTCCTCGTCCTTGAGCATGAGACCGAGCTCATGGAGCAGCTCTGATACGGCAAGCCTCTTCTGTTTTTTGTATATCTTCCTGAGCGCGGGCAGCATGTAGTCCTCGAACCTTGCATAGCTCTCGTTGGTTATCATGAGGTTCCCTATCCTGTTCATGCCCTTTTCATGCAGCGCCATGTCATCCGGACTGTATCTGCCTATGAGGAAGTCCTCCCCGATGGCCTTCATTATGTCCTCCTCGATGCCGCCCGTGGTCGTGACCACTACATCGGCCAGCCCCAGCTTTATGAGTTGGGCAAACAGACCCCTGAGACCGGATGTCACCATGTTCGATGTGAACGTGAGGTATGTCTTTGCCCCGTTCCTCTTCATATCAGCTATTATGTTGGCCGCTCTGCTGAGCTCAGCTCCCTGGAACCCCACATTGCCGAGCATGTCAACAAGACCTGATACATCCATGCCCTCTTTCCATTTGATGTCCCTTACCTTCTCCATCCACATCACTCCTTTAGCCCTGCCAGCGCCTCCCTGAACACCCGGGCAGCGAGCAGGGCGGTCTGTGTCCCCACTCTCTGGCTGGCGCACTCCACTATGTCCATACCGACAAGATTCATTCCCGAGACAATTTTTACGATTCCGAGGAGCTCGCCGGGTTCCATACCCCCAGGCTCTGGGGTCCCCACCTCGGGCGCATGGCTCGGGTCAAGCACGTCCAGGTCCACTGTCAGGTAGACCGGCCCCTGGATTCCCTCAATGCTGTTCCCCACCTTGCTGATTAGCGGTTCCTCTTCCTTGTTCCAGGAGCGGGCACCCAGCTGGACCAGCCTTATGTTCTTGTTTCCTGCTGCATGAGCGGCCCATGTTATATGAGAATACGGGTTGCCCATCCACTCGGGCATGAGATCCCTGTGGGCGTCCAGCTGGACAACTGTGATGCCCCTGTGGAGCTTTGCCAGGTACTCTACCACAGGGAGCGTTATCAGGTGCTCGCCTCCCAGAAAGACAGGAAGGACACTGGGATTGGTCCCGAGCACCGAGTTTATGGTGTCCTCTATGGCCTCCCTGGTCAGCTTCCAGCTTCCCGGAACGGTCTCGACATCCCCCATGTCTGTAAGCTTTAGCTTCTCAAACGGGTTGGTTCCTGTCCCGGGGTCAAATCCAGGCAGGGCCTTTATGGCCTCCCTTATGAAGACCGGCCCGAACCTCACAGGCATGCCTGTCTCTGTCGAGTCCCAGGGTATGCCCACCAGGCAGGCCCGGGCATCCTCAAGCGCATATTCATAGCAGAAGGTCTTTCTCAGATATAGCATAAGCACCTCAAAACGGGTTCAGAAAAAATGTTTATATGGGAAGGTTCCTTTTTGTTATGAACTCAACGTCCTCTCTGAGGACGGTCTTTCTTCCCGCGTGTCTGGCAAGTTCGGCAATCTCCCTGGCCCGGTCCTGGGTATCATTAAGAACATAGCCCTTCATTATACTCATGGCATCCCTGGATATCCTCTTCCCGGACGCCTCCTTGGCAATCCTCTCCAGCGG
>DAOVFN010000001.1 GCA_030672885.1 Candidatus Aenigmatarchaeota archaeon
GTTGCCCTCTGTGTCGTTGGCCTCGAACCTGAACCTCATCCACTGGCCTGCATAGCCCTCGCACGGGTAGGTCTTGTTGAACTCGAATTGTATGTAGCCTTCAGCGTTGTCAGAGCAGTTGGTGCAGTTCCTGGACTCCACGTCGTACCAGCCCTGGCCGAGTATCTGCTCCTGGAGGGTGACATTGACCGTGTCCCCGAGGTTGTCAGCCACCCTTATGGAGAAGTTGTGCTCGAGTACCCAGGAGTCCTGCCTTGGCGTCACATTGGCCTCTGTCATGGCAGGGGATGTGGTCATGTAGAAGGTGTTCGGTGGCTGCTTGATGGTTAGGTTTTCATAGTAGTTTGTGTAGTTGGACCACATGCTCACGTTGTAATAGCCATAAGGGGTCTCCTGGCCAGGGTTCCAGTTGCACTTGTAGACGTTGGCTCCAATCCTCTCTATGGCTGTGCAGTTGGTATCATAGCTCTGGTCCTGGTTGGTGAGGTTGAATCTTACCTCTGTGTCCGTATTGAGGGTGATGGGCTCCTCGCAGTAGTTCTGGGTATATCCCTGGATGAGGACCGTGTCGGCCGCGGTGAAGTTCACAGAGCCGTCGGGAAGGTCTATAACATTAAGCAGGGTTCCCTTTACAGTGAAGTTCCAGGTATCTGACTGCATGTCTGAACAGAGGTCAGTGTCCTGGGCTGTGGTGATTATGGCGTACCAGTCATGGTCGCCGACATCGTACTCCTCATTGACGAGGGGGGTTGCGGGGTCGTCGCAGCTCGGGAAGAAACTGTAGTTGGCGTGGCCTGAAGCGTTTGTCTCCAGGACCCTGCCTGAATCCCAGGTGGCTCCCATGCCTGAGCCCACTGTTGTTATGTAGAGCGTGATGTTCTTGTCAGGAACGGGGTCCTCCCAGCCGTCCCTGACGAGCACTATCATGGTAAGGTTGCTGGCATCAGCGCTCCTGTTCGTTATGGTGTTGTTGCCTGCCATAACCTCGAAGGTGTAGTTTAGGCTCTCGTTGCACGGAAGGGACATGGTTATGACAAGGTCGGTCTTCCTGTCCAGATCTATGGGCGCGGAATATGGAATAAAGGGGTCTTTTGTCACGCATATGGTGAAGGGGGAACAGGTCTCATTTCCTGTGTAATTGTATTCTGCATAGGTAACCTCCTGCTGGGTTATTGTCCCGCCCGACGATGTGTTCATCTCAAAAACCATGCTTGAAAACATGTCGTTCAGCTGTACTGTCGCATTCTCCAGGGGATTCCCGTCGGGGCCCTGAACAGTGACGTCAAGCGTATACTTCCTGAAGAAGGTCCCGTTGTCAGCCTTCCAGGTGAAATTCCAGGTGTCTGAGAGTATGTTCACTGTGCTGCCGTTATAGGATGTGGCAGAGAAGCCATAGCCATCCTCGACATTTATCTTCTTCTCATCTGTCTGGTTTATGGCTGAATCGTTAAGCATAATGTCTACATATGATGCGTATGTTCCGCAGTCATCGCTCACCGTGAAGACATCCGTAAGGTATTCCTCGCCCTTGGTGTAGTTTGCCTGGATGGCCTGCATATAATCGTATATCTGGCTGGCATTCTTGGTTTGCGTAAGTGTTATATTGCCGCCATAGAAGTAAACTGGCCTGACCTCTGTGGTTTCGTATCCGTTTGTGAACAATACTGTCCCGTTGTGGTAATATATTGTATAATCGGTCTTTGATACCGCCTCCATCGGTGTGAGCCTTGTCGAGTCCATTCCCTCTGTGTTGATTATCTGGAAATGCTCTGATTGTGTGACAGGATAATTGGTTAGCTGGATAGCATCATCGGTTCCGACCGTCTGGTCCTCAGTGGAGTCTGTGAACACCCTCTGTATTGGATAGTTGTAGGTTATCCCTGTCTGGGCTGCTGCATTGGATTCGTTCAGGGATGTGCACGGGCTGTCCAGCATGACTATGTCCAGTGACATTGATGAGGACATGTCAGCAATCGCCTCGAAGAACTTGTATCCGTATTTCCTGTAGTAGAACCCGTGGGGAGTGTAGTTTCCCTTATCCTGGGTGGTGGCGCTGACCCATATCTTCCTGAAGTCAAGTATCTGCTCATCAACGGTCCCGTTGCTGTATGTGGAGGCGTTGAACTGAACCCTGCCCTGCAGGTCCCTGGCTGCTACAGTGAGGCCATCAATCGGGTTGTTCGCGGCATCCTTTATTTGGACGTTGTAAGAGCTCTGCCTCAATATGTAGTTGTCGTTAGCGCTCCCGCCGCCGCAAGCAGAATAATCAATCTTGCCCTCATCTATATCAGAGTCAATGGCAACCAAGTAGTGGCCTGTCCCCATCCTGACATCATAGTAGTTGTTGATGCCATAGTATTCCCTGACCTTTCCATGGGCGTAGCATATCCGGATTCCTGCAGTGGAGTCCTGGAGCCTGATGAGTCTCAGAACCTCCTCTGGCTCACCGCTCATCTCCATGGCGTACCTGTTGTTGACTGCCTGGTGGTCGTACATGGTGGTGCTCTTGGGGATGTAGAATATAGGGCCAGTGCCGTCGCTCTTGTCGCTCAGGGTTGCGTGGCCCTGGAGCGTGAACCTGTTGACGTCCACGGATGCTGTGCTTTTGCCTCCCTTTTCAGAGCTCGAATCGCATGAAGTGCCGTTGTCGTAGATAGAGCTCGGGGAGCCCGCATCCAGATTGGCCCTGTTCGTGTTGGTCCTGAAGCTCGTGTAAATGGACGAGTAGAAGTACCCGTACGCTCCTGGCCTACCATCGTCCGTGCAGGACGTTGTGAGCTTGTCACGGAAGCAGAGCGCTGACTGGTCGCAGATGTCATTGGCAGCGTCGACGTATGCCTGGATTGTGGTTCCTGACTGCGGCCCGGCATCGGTCAGGTTGCCGAACCTGAAATGCCCCATCTCCTCTACCTGGAAAAACGCATCATTGTTGTTGGGCCCGCCGATGTTCACGATCTCGTTCTCGGAGATAAGCCACGTGTTATATGTGGCTGTGACCTGGGTCGTGCTCCTGCCCACATACAGGTCCGTGAGGAACATCCAGAGGTTGGTGTCAGTGGGGTGGAACAGGTCCGTGGAAGCGCCCTTGCTTGATGAGCATGATGGCGAACCTATTGTGTCGCAGATGTCCTGCATTGTGCAGGGAGATGTTTCTGTGCAGCAGGTGTTGTCGCTCAGAACGTACATGTTGCCGGAGCCGTCCTGTTCTATGCAATTCGGCAGATCAGCATTATGCGCCACGAAAGTCTCCTTGCCAAAACCGAAACGCAGGTTATGCTTGCCTTCCACCCGTACATGGTTTACTATCCTGGCCTCCTGGTCACAGTTCCATGAAGGGTGGTACAAAACACCGCCCTGAAAGTCAGGGGTGAGCCTTTCATCGCCGCAGTAGAGGCCGATGAACTCCAGTTCTTCCTGGGACCTGCCAGGATAAGTTATTCTAAGCTCGTTCTCCCCCCTCGCCAGGAATCTCACTGTCCAGTTTTCACCCTGCCTCGGGTGTTCCTTCGTATTTATTACCAGGAAATCTGTGATGTCTCCGTCAGTTTCAGCTTCCTGGTGGGCTACAAATTCGTTTGTTAACAGGTTTTTGTTGATAGCACCATCGGGGTGTCTGAAATTGGTTTTGTTGAAATTGGTTCTCCTCTCAACGGTCAAAAGGTCGCTGTAGAACTCTGCCCCGTCCTCGGCAATAAGGCTGTTGCTTCCCTGGTTCTCAAGAACCTTGAACTGGGAGTTTAATATCTTGACGCTGCTTCCCCCCGTTGCCAGAAAAGATGTGCTGCCCCTTCCCTCGTGTTCTGCTGGGACTTTGGATATAATCCACCCACCCAAACCTGGAGTGTTGTTTACATATCTACCCATCTGGAAATGCGCCCTGTCCTCGATTGTCCAGGGTTTTCTGATGTCAATGAACTGAAGCTCTGAAGAAAACCACGTCTCGGTCTGGCCGTCTCCGATAATGACATTCGAATAAAGCACAAAATAGTTGTTGTATTTTTTAGTCCTGTTCCAGCCGTTCATGGCATCCTCGTTGTAGAGATCCCCCATGGTGCATGGGTTCTCCTTGATGCACACCAAGCCGTCACTTACAACATGGATGGTATCCGCCACAGGGTCGTATGATATCGCCGAATCTCCTAATCCCTGTGCAGACATGGTCTGCATCGCACCTCTCGTTTTCGGAACGATTGTATCAAGGAGTAAGTTGCTGTCTCCCTGGTCTGATTCTGCCCTGATATAGGTTTCATATCCTCCCGGAGGCAAGCGAAACGTGAACCTGAATCCCCCAGAGGAGATTGTTCTTTCCCTATATGTTTCTCCATTGTATGCATCAACGACCAGTAAAGAAAGATTGTATTTCTCTTGCGGGGTTATTGTCCCCTCTATAGTGACTTTTCCGTTCGATATCTTCTGGTCTGCATGGATTATGACATCGTCTAAAGGAATTTCAGCATGGGGCTCTTCTGTTTTTTTTCCTAATGGAAGAATTGTTACCTCAACAGATTCTCTTGATGGCTTCATGTAGTCCTGACCAGGGAAGACCACAGAGAGTACATATTCTCCTGGCTCAGTGTCTGAGAAGTCAATATTCAAGAGGGCGTGGCCTGAGGGGCATGTGGAATTTGACCCTATCAAGATGCCGTCAAGGTAGAACTCAAGGAGAGTGTTTTCAAGAACAGAACCGTTGTCGAGGAACAGGCCGACATTAATCATAAGAGTTTCATTATTATAATAGACGGTCTTTTCGAGAGGGAGTTCGATTGCCGTATTGGCCCATATCTCTATGGTTCCCGTGGCCTCGACTGTCTTTGTGCAGACAATGCCTGGGACAGTGGCGGATATGTTCTCGAAATGCCCGTCAGAGAGGTTCGCGAGGAAGCCTCCTGTGATGTTGGTCAGGTTGGTGGCGTTCTGGGCAACCACAACGCCGGACACAAGGCCAATAAAGAGGAGTGCTATGAGGAGCTCTGACTGGGCCATGCTGCTCTTCATGCCCGGACCGCTTCCTTGGCTATCCATGGTACCTCACCAGGACCTTTATTTCCTGCTCCCCGAGCTCGGAGGAAAGGGAAGCGGCAACTGTCAGGCGGCTCGTGCAGGCAGCTCCGGCCGGGATGTCGCAATGATGGCTGCCGCTTCCCTCAAGAATGGAGATGCTGCCAGGAAGGGCCCACTCCACCCAGACCGCATTGGCGTCCCTGTCACCGGTGTTTAGAATCTCAACAGAGACCAGGAATGGCTGGTTCCTGTCTGTCCTCTCTGGGAGGTTCAGGCTGACCTCAAGAGCAGGGCCAGTGGGCGGCTCCCTGGTCTCGTTCCCGGGTTCCTGAACATCAGGCCCCTGGGTATGGTTCTGTCCGGCTGTCCCGTTTTCAGGAAACCGGCATGTATCGTTGGCGGGGGTTGTGGTGTTTGCGGTGGTGTTTTCCTCACATGGCAGGACGGTCTCATTGGCCCCCATAGCGGCGCTTTCGCCTGGAGGGGTCGTGTTCGTGTTATTCAGGTGGGCAGTCATGTTGGTCTGGTTCATGGGAACTGTCGCGTTGGTTGTGTTGGCATGGGATGTGGCACTTCCCTGGCTGGCAGGGTCGCTCTTGCTGTCAGGAAATATCACATTCCCAGATAGAAGGATTGTATTGAAGCCTGTCACATTGTTTTCATGAGAGGTGTTCAGGGTATTGTTTTCATAGGGAATGGCAGCAGTTATGTTAGCAACTATGTCGCCTGTTGTGTTGCCAGTGGCGTTCTCGGCTATTATTATGGTGGTGGGAACTAGGAGTAGAAAGAGGACTGCGGCCAGTATTGGGGCCTGGCCAGAACTTGATTTCCTAACGCCGCCAAAACGCACACCTGTATACATCGGTTAACCACTAATAGAATGCCTGTTTGTCGAGCCCTATATGAATGGTTTAATTAACCAGCCCGTAAGGTTTATATTGTCGACCGACATAATTATAATATGTCCGGCTTCTTCCGTTCTAGCGATAACAAGAGAAGGGAGATAAACTCCCTGTTGGTTCTCAAGAGCAAGCTCAACCAGGAGGGCGTGCGGCTCAGGGAGGACTTCGACTCCGGGAAGGCAGACTGGATGGAGCAGAAGATGGATGACATCCTCTTTAGGCTAAGGGAGATGGAGAAGAAACTCGAGGGTGTAAAAAGGGAGAGGATTCACGACATACTGGAGTACCAGAAGGTCGCGTCATCGGGCAGGGGCAAGCCCGAAAGCATGAGGACCCTGAAGGTGAAGAGTATGATCAAGAGTCTGCTGGAGGAGCACAAGAAGCTGACATCATCTGACCTCAACAGGCTCCTGAAGCTCTCAAGGACAAGGTGCAATGAATACCTGGTGGAGCTCGAGCGCGAGGGCCTTGTCCAAGGAGCGACTATTCGACGCAAGAAGTTCTATGAGCTCAGAAAGTAGTGAAACGATTTCTTTTAAAAGCAGCACCAAGAAGCCATGTCGGTTCCTGTCGATAGCTGTCGGGTGGCTTGTTGCCCCGCATAACACATCTATGGGTTTAGAAACGCTATAAATTATCTGGAAGGAGACTATCGCGAGAAGAGCCGTCTGAGACCAAGCATGCTGGGGGATGAGTACTCCACGCCCACGATGGCCGCAGCAAGCCTGGCGAATTCCACCGCTGCCCTGGAGTGGGGCTTAAGGTCGACTATGGGAGTCTTTTCGAACATGCTCCTCTTGACGTCCTTGTCTTCGGGTATCCTGCCTATCACGTTGAGGTCGCACATCTCTTCGATTTCCTCTGTGGTGAGCTCGAATTTGTCCCTGATCCTGTTCACCACGATACCGAGGGGTTCCTTGCCCATCTCCCTGGCCACCTTGATGACCTTGAGCGCGTCGGTAACCGCGGGTATCTCGGGGTTGGTCACAACCACGATGTCATCGCAGGCCTTGAGAACGAGGAGCGCGTCCTCCCTGAGGCCCGGCGGAGAGTCTATAAGGATTATGCCGTTGAGGTCGCTGAGCACGGATTTGAGCCTGTAGGGTGTGGGGTTCTTGGTGATGTAGTTGAGTGATATAGAAGCAGGAATCACCTTGAGGCCAGAGGGGTGGGTGTATATGGCATTGAGTATGCTGATGTTGCCGTCAAGGGCATCCTGAAGCCCCAGTGGAAACTGATAGAACCCAAGCTGGAGGCCGAGATTGGATGTGGACAGGTCAACATCAACGGCAACGACATCCTTGCCGAATTGCGTCATGGCCAAAGAGAGGTTCGCTGTGAGCGTAGTCTTGCCCACGCCCCCCTTTCCGGAGACAATGCCTATAATCTTTTCCATAACTAGAAATGTAGACGATGATATAAAAAGCTTAATCTGATTTGGTACCCCACTACTTTAGTATTGGTAAAACCCGGTAACCAAATAATGCTGCTGTTATCTATCACCGTTAACAGAGGTTCTTGCTATAATATTATCCGAGTTCTTTGTTGGCTGTACAAGAATTTGGGCAGAGAGACACAAAGCGTTTCGGAGCCTGTTAACGGCTGTTAGTTGCCCATCACGGTTTGCGCAGAAGGGCCCGAGCGGAGCGAGGAAGTTTGAGTGGACTAAACCTATACGTGGGTATTTAAATACTCAATGAATATATTACTTATGCGTAGAGAAAATGACTATAAATCTGGATTATCAAACCTTGGTATACCTAGCCATACGATTACTGATATCACTCAAGCTATGAAACAGGGCAAATTACCCGATTATCTGGTTGATGTTGTTATTCAGAGGCAAGACGAATTGATTATACATCCTGACAATTATCCATGGCACCCTCATGTATCTGATGAAGTATCAGAAGGGTTAGATAATCAAGGAATAGATACTAGAAAAGTATGGGAAAGCGCGAGCGAATACGCTGGACAAAAATATGGGAAGAAAATGCCTGCAAACTGTGCAATTGACATGGGAACTAGCGAAGCACTCACGAATTTGTTTGAAATGTATGCCTTATTGGAGCATCACGATTTAGACGAACTAAAGGGCAAAAAAGTGCGATTCTAATTACCTGGATTTTGTTTTATAGTCCCTCAAATTGCAACTAACGCTATATTATTCTCATGCTTGTCGGTGTTCTCCATAGCGGCCTAATCCTCATACTCGATATCCATCAGGATTCGCTTAATCTTCTTCTTAAGGTCTGGCAGGTCATTTTTTACAACGCCAAAATACCCGTGGATGGGTTTGTCTCATATCCAAACACGTGATTCGTCCAGACAAGAACGGAACCTCCACGCACCAGAAGGTCACTTGAGGGGAGTCTCTTCCGCAACGAGCTCGAACTTTATCCCGTACTGGATAAGCCCTGCGGGCCCGTCCTCATGGAACTTCCTGAACACAGGCGATACCTTCCTGCCTATGTCTATGCTCTCGGGGTTGCCTACTACCTGGCCGGATAGCCTTGTTCCCTCATCGAGCTCTATTATGGCCACCGTGTATGGGGTGTATTTTTCAAACCCTTCGGGAGGGACCCTGATAACAGTGTAAGAGATTATCTTGCCACGGCCCGAGAATCTGAACTCCCTGATGTCACCCTTTCTCCTGCACGCAGGACAGAACTCCTTGGGAGGGAAATATACCGTATTGCATGTATGGCACTTGGTCCCTGTTAAGGTGTACCTGCTCTTCTGGAGCCTCCAGTACAGGGGAACGCTTGATTTGTGTACCATGATTATCACCTCTTTGGCTTGGCGTCGCCATTCGCCAGCATGCTGACCACTGCGGTGGCTCCGCTTCCTCCTATATTGAGTGCAAGTCCTGTGTTGGCCCCTGTGACCTGCATGGGACCGCACCGTCCCCTGAGCTGATTGGTAAGATCAGCGAGCTGCCGTATGCCCGTGGCGCCCACAGGGTGGCCCACTGACTTGAGGCCGCCGGTCGTGTTGACTGGTATCTCGCTGTCCCTGGATATCTTGCCGTCTTCCACGAATTTCCCGCCCTGGCCCTTTTCACAGAACCCGAGGTCCTCAAGGGCAATGATTTCGTTTATAGAGAAGCAGTCGTGCACCTCTGCCACATCGATGTCCCTGGACGAGAGGCCTGTTTCCTGATAGGTCTTCCGGGCGGCTACCCTTGTGGCGTTGAGTCCTGTCAGGCTTGCGCGGTTGTGAAGCGCAAGCGTGTCGGTTGCCTGGGACGTGCTGAGCACCCAGATAGGGTTGTCAAGCTTCCTTGCAATCTCTTCGGACACCAATATGACTGCCGCGGCGCCGTCGGTTATGGGTGAGCAGTCAAGTAGGGTGAGGGGATCCGATATCATGGCAGATTTAAGGACCTGTTCCACTGTTATCTCGTACCTGAACTGCGCACGCTCGTTAAGGACGCCGTTTTTGTGGTTATTCACACTGACCATGGCCATCTGCTCCCTGGTGGTGCCGTACACAGCCATGTGGCGCCTTGCTATAAGGGCATAAAGGCCCGCAAAGGTAAGTCCCACGCTGGCCTCCCATTCCTGGTCGCCCGCTCCCATGAGGGTGGCAATGGCATCCGTCCCCATGAGGTCTGTCATCTTCTCTGCGCCGGCGGCCATGATAACGTCATATTTCCCGCTTTGTATGGCTATGCAGGCATTCTTGAATGCCACGGCGCTTGAGGCGCATGCTGCTTCGAATCTGGTAGCGGGGATTGGAAGAAGCCCGGCATACTCGGCTGCCAGGGCCCCGAGGTGCCCCTGACCTATGAACCTGCCTGCAGACATGTTGCCCACATAGAGCGCCTGGATGTCCTTGCCGTCGAGTTTTGAGTCAGCAAGCGCAAGGGCTCCCGCCTCTGTGGAGAGATCCCTTAAAGAGCGCTCCCAGTGCTCCCCGAATTTGGTGTATCCCACACCCACGACCGCAACCCTTCTAGTCATCAAAACCACCTTTTAATTCATATTCTGCCATGAGCTTGTTTCTGTGTATCTCATCAGGGTCTCGCAGAGGCCAGCTGAACCTATCCAGGGCGTTATCTCCCCTGTAGATTGTGGCTTCCACCTTTCCGTCTGAGATGGTTATGCTGTAATGTCCTGTACATGATACCTGTTGGCCGGTTTTCTCTGCATAATCTGTGTTTTTTTCCATGTCGTCTCTCCATCCTGGCCAAATCTTATCGAATTCATCAAGGAATTCTTTGCGTGTACCCATAAAATCACATCTTGAGCTTGCCCCGCAGCTTCACGTACATTCCGTAGTCGATGTTGGTCTTTTTGGAGATGTAGTGCTCTGTTGTGGGAGCAAGGTCCCTTCTTTCAAGTATCTTGTCGGTAACAGTGAACGAGAAGGCATCCGAGCCTGCGCCAGAGCCGTATGAGACCATGAATATCTTCTGGCCTGGCTTTGCCACATCAAGGACGTTGCTCAGACCCAGCGGGGATGAGCCGGAATAGCAGTTGCCTATGCGGGTGACCACAAGGCTCTGCTGGAGCTGCTGCCCGGAGAAACCCAGCATCTTGGCTGCGTTCGCAGGGAACTTTCCGTTCGGCATGTGGAAGACAACGTAATCGTAATCACCGGGTTTCGTTCCGGTCCTCTCCAGGAGCATCCTGGCCGCAGAGGTCACGTGCTTGAAATATGCCGGCTTTCCTGTAAAGCGGGCACCGTGCTTGGGGTAGTCCTCCATGTTCCTCCGCCAGAAGTCAGATGTGTCTGTGGTGAAGGAGCATGTGTCATCAAGGGTGGCAAGGGGGTCCCTGCCTATTATGAATGCCGCGCCACCTGCGGCTGCGGTGTATTCGAGTGCGTCTCCCGGCCTGCCCTGGGATGTGTCTGCGCCTATGGCCATGCCATATTCGATCATGCCTGCCTTGACCATTCCGTAGCAGCACTGCATGGCTGCAGTGCCAGCCTTGCACGCGAACTCGAAATCAGCAACCATGATATCATTCCCAAGGCACAGGACTTCGGACACCACGGTTCCCGAGGGCTTCACTGCATAGGGATGGCTCTCGCTGCCAATATAGATGGCCCCTATGGCAGCGGGGTCTATGCCAGCGCGGAGCAGGGCATTCCTGCCTGCCTCGGTGCTTATGGTTATGGTATCCTCGTCCATGTCAGGGACGCTCTTTTCGCTGACCATGAGGCCGCGCTTGTAGTTCTCTGCATTCTCTCCCCATATCTTTGCTATTTCCTCGACAGAAATTCTGTGCCTGGGGATGTATGCACCGTAACCCACTATTCCTATTGTCATATGGATTCGCCTCTGATTGAAGTGACAGAATATTATATATAGGGAACAGAAAGGCTTTTAAATGGACGTGTTGGCGTTCGACGATATGTGAACCGTGCGCGCATGGTGGCTGCAGTATCCTTATATATTTATGAAGATGTCAGTTTTGTTATGAGCAAGACCGTACTGGCCATACACGATGGCCACACTGCCACAGCAGCCCTGATAAGGGACGGGAGGATACTGGCATGCATCAGCGAGGAGAGGCTCAACAGGACAAAGGAATGGGGCGGCGTCCCGAGGATGGCCATGCAGGAGGTCCTGAGGGTTGCTGACGTGCAGCCAGAAGAGGTCGACAGCGTGGTCGTGCCCTCCCTGATAAACCCCATAACCAATATGGAGGCAGGAAGGAGGAGCCTGCCCCGGAGGGTGTTCGGCCAGTCATCACGGCTTGTCCCCAGAAGAGTGCTGCGCTCTGATAGGTGGGTGAGTCCCGCGGTGAGCGTTCTCAAGAGGTTCAGGCATGTGGGTGACATAAGGAAGGCTCTCGGGGACCTCGGGATAGTCAGGGAACCGGTGTTTTGTGAGCACCACCTGGCGCATGCTGCCGGCGCGTATTATCCAAGGTGGTTCGGAAAGAAGAAGTGTCTTGTGATAACAGCGGATGGTTCGGGTGATGCCGTGTCTGCAAGCATCAACATCGGGGAGGGTTTTGACATAAAGAGGGCTGTGAGCATATCGAACTATAACTCCCTGGGCGAGCTGTATTCCAGGGTGACAGAGTTCATGGGCATGAAGCCGCTCTCGCATGAGTACAAAGTAATGGGTCTGGCTCCATATTCCAGGGAGAGGCACATCCAGAAGGCATATAATGAGTTCAGGAAGATGGCGAGAATAAGTCCCAGAAACCCACTGGTTTTTGAGAACATGAGCGGTGTGTGGAAATGGCAGTACCTGAAGAAGCTCCAGAGCGTCTTTGAGAGGGAGCGGTTTGACAACATTGCCGGGGGGCTGCAGAAGTTCTTTGAGGAGATAGTAACAGAATGGGTCGGCAACATCATGGAGCATTATGATGCACATGACATCTGCCTGGCAGGGGGGCTGTTCATGAACGTGAAGGTCAATCAGAAGATACTTGAGATGCCCGGCGTGGAGAACCTCTTTGTGATGCCGTCGTGCGGGGATGAGAGCCTTGCGATAGGAGCTGGGCTGTGGCAGTATGCGCAGCTCTGCAAGGAGGACTGCACAAAACCCAGGATAGAGCCCATGGGGCCGCTCTATCTCGGGCCAGATTATTCCGGAGGGGAGATAGAGGATGCCATAAAGGCCAGCAAGGTGAAGGGAAAATACAGAGCGGAGCAGGTCGGAGACATAGACGGTCATATAGGAGAGAGAGTGGCCAGGGGCGACGTTGTGGCAAGGTTCTCGGGAAGATGCGAGTGGGGCGCCAGGGCGCTGGGAAACAGGAGCATACTGGCAGATGCCCGTAACAGGGATGTCGTGATGAAGATAAACGATGCCGTGAAGAACAGGGATTTCTGGATGCCGTTTGCGCCGAGCATCATGAAGGAGAGAGAGAAGGACTACATAGTCAACACAAAGGGATTCCCCGCGCCATATATGGTCGTGTCATTCAATACGACAGAGCTGGGGAGAGAAACCCTGAGGGCGGCAATCCACCAGTACGACTTCACGGCAAGGCCCCAGGTAGTGGAGAAGTCATGGAACCCGGGATATCACAAGGTGCTGAAGTCATTTGAGGATGAGACCGGGGAGGGAGGCTTCCTCAACACGTCGTTCAATCTGCACGGCTATCCCATCGTATGCTCGCCCCAGGATGCCATAAGGACACTGGAAGTCACCGGGCTTGAGAACCTGGCGCTGGGGGACTGGTTCATCAGCAAGAAGTAGTCCTTATATGCTGTCGGATTTGAGTATTCTCACGATTTCAAAGGCCTCGGCGTGGCTTACTGACGTGGCAAGGCCCCTGAACTGGGAGAGGCCCCGGATGGCATTGATTTTCATGTAATCCTTCCCGTTCTGGGTGGTGAAATTCTTGAGGAGTTCTGTCTTCTGGTCGATGTAGCTGCTGATGTCTACATAGTAGTTGGGGCTGAAGTTCAGGTAGAGGCTCGGGGACTCGTAGGCAAATATCTCGGGGACGAGCCTGGCCGCAACAAGGGTTGTATAGGCTGCGTTGCGGTGGTCCTGGTGGGTGTCCTTGACAGAGTGCGTGTAGACCCTTCTGGGGTTCAAGTCCTTGATTATGGCCTCGAGTTTCTCTATAAGCTCGTGGCTCTGGGGCACCGCTGTGTCAGGGTAATCAAAAATGTGGAGCTTGGCCCCGATTTTCTTGGCAGAATCCCTGGACTCTTTGGAGCGTGTTTCCGGATCTCCGCCTTTCTCGCCCCTGCTTAGGATTACAAAGGTCGCGCTATCCCCCCTCTTGATGTGCCGCATGATTGTCCCGGCACAGCCGAACTCTATGTCGTCTGGATGGGCCCCTATAGCGATTATGTTCATGATATCACCTTTTCATTATCCTGTTATTGAAGATCCCCTCTTTCCACTCGGTCCTGGGAATGTCCTTGCCCGAGAGCATCATGCAGAGGAGCTCTGGTATGTTGGCGCCGGCTTCTGCGGTTATGGGCAGGCCGCCAGAGAACCTGGGATTTATCTCCACCAGTTTCATGCTGCCGGTGCGGTCTGCCTTGAACTGCATGTTTGAGGGCCCCATAAACCTTAGAATGTTGCATAGCTTTTTAACCTTTTCCTCTATTTCGGGGTGCCTCTGGGTCTCGCCCCTCGACGAGATGCCACTTATGACATCAAGCCTCTTTCTTGGAACCATCACGACCGGAATGCCTCCGAGGTCGCAGAGCACATCAACCGTGTATTCCTGGCCAGGAAGGTGCTCGCAGAACACGTTGTCCCTGCTTATCAGTTCCTGAGGAATCTCTGCATAGTTCTGGAAGTAGCGGGTTCCCCGGCTGCCCCGGCCCTGCCTGGGTTTCATAAACACGGGTCCGGAACCGAAGACTGCAAGGTCCTGGCGGGTGCCGGTAACCACATGCCTGGGGCAGAAGGGCTCGTCACTGATAGCACTGTAGAGCAGCGCCTTGTCGTTGCATGTTTTTATGGTTGTATAGGGAGAGACCACCACCCTGGCATTGAAGTGCTCGGGCCTGTATGAGAACACAAGAAGTTCCTCGTCAACCGTGGGGATGAGCACGTCTATGTTCTCTCTCTTTATGATTTCGTTTATTGCGCGCTTGAACGCATCGTGGCTCCTGGCGTGAGGAACGGTATAGAATCTCACCCCTGACACGCCCGTCCTGGCAAGCTCCTCCCTTTTCTTGGGGTTGGAGTCACATGCAGCCACAACAGAACCCGCCGGAAGGAGGTTCACTACGTTGGTTCCTGCGGGTCCGCCAAGGCCGGTAACGAGTATGCGCATGTCATCACTATCCAATTGTCCATATCAGGATGAGGCACCAGAGCGCATAGAGGCCTGAAATCAGTATGGTGACGTCGTTTTCATAGCAGCGCCCCTTGAGCCTCCTTATGAACTTCATGGCAACATGGGTAAGGGACCATATCTGGGGATAGGGCTCCTTCAGGCTGCCGTCCTTGGAGGGTATGCCGAAGCACTCTGGCTTGAATGTCTGCCTATTACTGTATATATAATGGAGCTCCCTGGATTTGATTGCGCCCTCCAGGATGTAGGGTGCCATTATGAGTACCATTATGGTCTGGAAGTTACCCATCACAGCAACCACGGCGAACAGGGCTCCTGCAAAATAGGTGAATGTGTCCCCCGGAAAGACCCTCGAAGGATAGCGATTGAACCAGAGAAAGGCAATAAAGCCGGACAGTGCTACAAAGAGCACAGGAAAAAAGACAGTGCCCTGAGTGAACCACATGAGCGTCAGGGTGCCTGTTATCGCAAGCGTGGCCTCGAGACCGTTGAATCCGCCAAGCAGGTTCACGGCATTGGTCGCAATGATGAATCCTATGGGAACCATGACAAGGGGATAGAACAGCCAGGGAAGGGATATCTGGCAGCCTATAACAGAGATGGACATCCTGTCCAGAAGGAATGGTATCAAGGGCAGCACGGCCACCGTTGTCATGAGGGGTTTCTTCCACCGGACAAATCCCATTTTCCAGCCGCTCACGTCGTCTGTATAGGCTATTGCTGTTATTGTGGTGAGGGAAATCATGGAAGCGGCTGTAATCAGCATGAATTCTGTCTGCCCCGCCACCCAGTACGTACTCAAGACCACTATCATGCCCAGGAGGAACGCCATGAATACCACGATTCCGCCTGCCTCGGCTATCTTGGGCTTCCGGGGTTTGTTCATGTCCCTGCCCACGAGCCCCCTTTTGCGGGCACTCTCTATCCACCTGGGTGTCAGGGCGAGAGTGACCACGAAGGCCAGGGCGCCTGCCAGAGCGAGTTCGTACATGGTATGCACCGTTAACTGAATATGTTGTATTATTAGTACCTGACATAATCTTGTGCATCAGCACGAGAGTGCATGCACATCTCTTGAAACCAGCGGTTTCAAGTCTTTGCAGCAGAGCTGCAAATCTCTCGCATTGGCATGCAAGACTTTTTGGAATTGTGTCAGGTACAACTAGCAAAGGACACTTTCCAATTTATTATGTCCTTTACTATAATTAATTTGTGTGTTGAGTGTTTAATATTGATTAATTACTTAGAAGTCACTAATTTTAAATCCTCTATGCAGTGCGCGTCAGAATCGGTCACCAGAGTGGCGCCGAGCTCCCTGCAGGCATCAAGGAAGCTGGGAGGTGACGGGTATTTCAGGCTGTCCTCGATAAGGACATGTCTCATTATGCACTCCCTTATTATGCTGTGGTAATCAGCGGTGGTGAAGTCGGCCAGCTTGAAGAAGGTGGCTGGGTGGCCCCAGATGTCAATCCTGGGGTGCTTGAGTGCGCTGAACAGTGTCCTGATAAGGCCGTCTTTGGGGGCAGCGGGAAAATCGTGGAAGCTGGCTATGACTATTTCGACCTTTTCAAGGACATCCCGGGAGACGTCAAGGCTGCCCGAGGAGTCGAGTACCTTGGCCTCGCAGCCTGCCAGGATTTTGAGTCTCGGGTAGAGCTGTCTGGCTTCCTGGATGTCCGAGAGAAAGCCATCATGGTTATAGAAGAGCACCCTGCGGACATGTTCTGAGAAGCATATGAGTCTGAGGCCGTTCTGGATGGCCTGCTCGCACATCTCCTTTACGCTGTTTGAGCCGTCGGTGTAGCTTGTGTGGACATGGAAGTCCCCTGTCTCCAGACAGTCCCTGTAGCGCTCCCAGTTCTTCATGGAATCACCAATATTTAATTTGAGGGGTTAAATTGTTTGGTATGGGATGCAACGGTGTGCATAAAGGGAAGGGTGTCTGTGAGGAAGTTCAGGAACGAGCCCATACCGGACATGGTCATGGATGAAATTCTCGATGCTGCGATTGCTGCCCCGTCCGCCGGGAACTGCCAGAGCTGGGAGTTCGTTGTTGTGGGGGAGAAGGAGAACGAGAACTGCTTGCCAGGGCCGCCATAGGACAGGAATTCATAGGGAAGGCCCCTGTTGTGGTGGTGTGCATGAAAATGCAGAGAGGTGGCCACTGAAGGGGTTTGTCCACAGGGAGCGCTTCTGAGGAAAATGCTTTAAAAACAGGATGCCAACTATGTTGCTATAGGTAAAATACCCACTGATAAATCGTGGGCTTCCTTGCGACTTTGAGGTGAATGCATGTCAGGCATAATGAAATCTGCGGTTGCCATATTCACGTTGTTAATCATGGTGCTCTCGGCAGCGGGATTTGCCATGAACAGCGCCAGCTTCGGGGAGGCCCCCAAAACCCCTGACATACCCACGATTGTCAGGGAGCCCCTGAACACCGAGCAGCAGATACAGATACTGAGGAGCGGCCGCGTGCTCATAGAGCACTTCTATCAGGAGAACTGCACGGATTGCGTGGACAAGAACGCGCAGCTCGAGCTGTTTGCAAGCAGGCTCGAAGGCTATGTTGTTGTGAACGAGGTCGTGGGAAACGATAGCAGGCTCGATATGATTGGTGCCGGGGGGAAGATAACAGACCTCAGGGAACATGCGCTGGATTATGAGAGCCTCATAGGCACGTTCTGTGATGTTGCCATAGCGCAGCCCAGGGCATGCATACTCAGGGAATTCTAGCTTCCCTGGGGATTTCTGATGAACTTCATGAACTTGGAAAGCTCGAGCCTTCCCTGTGCGAGCTCCCTGCTGCCACCGCCCGAGCCGCCTGTCCTGTCAAGAACCTTTCTGAGCGCCCGGGATGCGTCCCCGGTGCGGCTCATGGCGATTACGTCCCCTGCCTGATTGGCCAGTATCACGGTCAGGCCGGGTTTTATCTTGAGCGCCTGGTTGGCAATCTCTATCATGGTCTTTCTCTCACCAGAAACGACATCGAGTATCCTGTTGTCCCTGGCCCCGGCAACAAGCCTCGCGGCACTGGAACAAGCCGCCCTCTCTGTCAGGGACTGCAGGGCCTTTTTCTGGTCCTTCCATATGCCGAACACGCATTCAGAGAGCCCCTTGAGGCCGGATATTCCCTTGGTGTGGTTGAGAAAAAACGCCTCGTCGTCCAAGGACCTGGTCCTGAGCTCGAGCGAGGACCTGAGCCCGTTGAGCTGCTCGTGGTCCTGGCCTATCTCTCTTATGAATCGCTTGAATGTTTTGGACAGCGCCCTGGGCTCCACTGACATGGCCTCTGCGGCGGCATGGACCTCGCCGGACACGTCGCCCTCGGTCATGAGGCCCCTGGCAATCTTGCCTGCAAGAGGCGTGCCTGAAAGCGTGCGGATGATTTCCCTGGCAATGCCCTCCTGGCCGCTCATGTAGGCAAACGCCGGCTTGCCGCATGTGTAGACCAGCCGGTTGATGCCGTCCTGTATGCGCTCTGTCCTTATTATCTTCACAAATTCTATCTCGCCTGTATGCTCGAGATGTGTCCCTGCGCAGGCCTCCACATCAAAGCCGTTGGCGGCGTTCACTACCCTGACTGTCTTGCCTGGAGAGGCCCCGCCCTGGTAGAGGGTGAAGCCATAGGCCTTCTCGGCATCGCCCCTGGGCATGAATCCGGATTTTACATGCATGTCCTTTTTTATTGTGTCATTGGTGATGCGCTCGATTTCACCGAGCTCATCGTTCGTAAAGGGCTTGTAGTGGGTGAGGTCTATCCTGGAGGTTTCCAGGGATTTCTTGGCCCCGGCCTGCCAGATGTGGGAGCCCAGCACCCTGCGGGCCGCGCCGGCAATGATGTGAGTGCATGTATGCATCTTCATGAGCGTGAAGCGCCTCTCCCAGTCTATCTCGCCCCTCACTGCCTGGCCTTTGGTGAGGCCTTGTGGCTTGTCCACTTTGTGGAGAATCACGTCATCGAGCTTTTGGACGTCGAGCACCCGGAACTCCCTGGTGCCCAACCAGAGCATTCCCATGTCAGGTGGCTGGCCTCCCCCTTCGGGATAGAAAAGCGTCTTGTCAAGGACTATCCAGTCACCCAGCCGGGCCAGCACAGTGGCATTGAATTCGCGCCTGTAGGGCTTCTCATAGAAGAGCGTGCGGGTCTTGGGCACGCCTGAGACGTCCATTCTGAGGGAATCATCCACCCTGTCCTCGCCTGCCATGTGCTTCTGGGTCAGGCTCGAATAGAACCCCTCTGGGGCAGAATACCTGATGCCCTGTTCCCTGGCAACCTTTTCTGCAAGCTCGGGCGTAATCCCATTGGATGTATAGAGCCTTGTCATGGTAGCTGAGTCTATGCTGCCCTTGCCGGATTTGAGCTCGCGCTGTATCAGGATGCCTGCTTTCTCAAGGGTCTTTTCGTATCGCTTCCTTTCTATGTCCACGATGTTGGCAAAGCTGTCCAGGCCAGAGGAAAGCTCCGGGAACATGGGGCTGAGATGCTTTATATGGAGCTCAGCCACCTTGACCAGGTCGATGTCGAATCCGAAGTCATTGATGAAGGAGAACATGCGCCTGAGCAGGACCCTCAGGTTGTATCCTCCCCCCACATTGGAGGGTATGCCTCCGTCTGTTATGGCAAACATGAGTGTCTTTGTATGGTCTGCTATCGCATAGAGCGACTGCGTGGGCTCGACAACATCGGAGAGCTCCTTGACCGTGACACCGAGTTCCCTGGCTATCCCCTCGCGGACCTTTTTTATGTTGGTGGCCTCGTCGATGTCCAGGCCAGCTGCCAGGGACGCGTAGCCATCGAGTATGCTGCTGTCCGCGAGGCCTGATTGTTTCTTGAGCCATTTCGTGACAGGGGTGAACACCGCATCATATCCTGTTCGGGTCCCCTGGCTGAACCACACCAGTCTCTCGTGGCCCCAGCCCACGTCAATCACCTTCTTGGGAAGGTCCTTGAAGGAGGAGCCTGATTTTGTGAACTGCATGAACACCGAGTTCACGAGTTCCAGGCCGCGGGATATGGTCTCCATGGAGGGGCCGAACGCCGAGAGGTCGGGCATGGCCCAGAGGGACTCCACATAGGTGAGCTCCCTCTCGGGTATTCCCATTACGCGGCTGAGGAACTCGAAGTTGAGCTCGATGCAGCGGTCCATGAAGTAGCCCTCATTGGGGTAGCCGAATGCGTGCTGCCCGGACATGACAAAGGATGTGTGATGCCTGCCCGTGACTCCCACGTTCTGGATGTCAGGGAACCTCAGGCACATCTGGGGCACGATGAGTGGGTTTGCAGGATATTCGAATGTCATGTTGCCCTTGTCCAGTCGCTGGAAATCCTGTATGGATGCTATGGTGAAGAAGAGATCCGGTCTCCACCGGTCTATTACAGGATAGCGCGGAACAGAGGCGTGTCCGTTCTTCATGAAGAACTTCTCGAATGCCTTCCATGCCTGGACATAGTCCCATTTCACCTTGGTTATGGGCTTTCCGATGAAGCCGTAGTCCTCGCATGGGGGATCGCCGCAGAGCTTCCTGTCAGGGTCCAGGGTCCAGAAATGCTTGTCGCACCTGGCGCACTTCTTTCTCACAAATCCCTTGTCGCTGAAGAGTTCGGCCTTCCAGTATTTGTCCGGGGTCTTTCTGAACTTCTCTATGAGGGATTGTTTTGTAATCATTGTTCCGCCTTAACCGATGCATTCCTGCAAATTATTATATGGTAAAGGACGTAACAAATTGGAAATTGTCCTTTGCTGGTTGTATCGGACATTGTTCCAAGGGGTTTTGTCCGATACTGGGGTTTGTCCGATACTATAATAAGCATTGGTTAAATAATATATTATATGAAAAAAGGCCAGATGGAGTTTGTCGTTGTTATCGGGGTTCTGTTTGTTGTGTTGATAGTGGCGTTTTATGCCATATCAGGAGGGGGCATTGTTTCCAGTCCTGTTCCCGGGGGGGTGTATGACGAGCAGAAGCAGGTGGCCAATAGTGTCAGGGGTGTGATAAGGGATGCCACGGACAAGACACTCAGGACCATGATGGCCCATGGCGGATACCTGGATTCCCGCATCCCGGGCGTGCCGATAAGCAGTGATGTGGAGCATGTCGAATTCCTTTTCATGGACATTCCCTACTGGCAGAGGTGCAACAATGTCATGTATCCTGATATCAGGGACGTGAAATCGTGGATGGAAGCGTCCATAAAGAAGACCGTGATGGATGGCATGGGTGACATCGAGAGGCTCTATGGGAGCAGGGCCGTGTTTGACAAGGACAGTGTCGGGGTCAGTGTGGACATCCGGGGTGATGGTGCGTTCGAGCCTGATGTGGTAGATGTCACTGTTGTCATGCCCACAACAGTGAGGGGCTATGCGCTGCCAGGAGACATCTATCCGTACAGGGCGCATATAGACACCAGGTTCGGAAGGATATATGCCTTTGCAAAGGACTTTGCCGATTCCTCTGCAGAAAACAGATACTTTGACGTGTTCACTATAACAGCCATATATTTTTCACAGGAACTGGACAGCACACATGCGAAACTTCCGACAGCGGGAGCCCTTACGCAGTGCGGGGAGGTTGTGTACAGGAGTCCGCAGCAGATAAATGACTATCTCCTGGAGATGGTGGAATACGTAATGACCTCTACGGTATGGTGGCAGCCAATGCAGCCGGCATGGTCCGGGACCAAGGGGTTCGCCATACAGGACCTGAACGGTGCTGAATATGCTGATATCAGTCCCCAGACCAAGCTGGCCGATGACTGGCTCTTTGGCCTGCATGATTTCGTGCTTGCGACCAATATCAAGATGCCGTCGCATGGCGGGTACACCGTGCCCATATGCACGGCCGTGTATAATCACGCGTACGATTTCAACTATCCGTTCGTAATCAGGATAAAGGACCCGCATACAGGATACAACTTTAATTTCGCGAGCGAGGTGGGCATCAGGGACAGGGGGGACCAGGTAATGGAACCAGGTGATTGCGGTACCGCGGGCGCGGTCCCGTCAGATTGCGATGCGCTGTCATGCCATGGAAAGGTAAGGGTAGTGGATCATGCGGGGGCTCCCCTGAAGGGGGCCTGGGTGGTCTTTGGAGGATGCCCAGTCGGGGAAACAAACAGTAATGGATACGCTGAAAGTGACATAAAGTGCGGGGAGCAGGAGCTGTTCGTGTATCAGGATGGTGAATATGAGTTCCTTAAGAGAACGCTCCCGGCGACAGAGCTAGGCAGCACATATGTGGCTGTCCTGAACCCGGTGCGTGAGATAAGGGTGCACTTCAGGGATGTCAGCATCACAATAGACGGATACGTGTATGATTCTAAAGACCGTCCCACTTTTGTCAGCTGCGATGCATGCCAGAAAAAATGTGATATTGAGACCGTGCTTGTTCATCAGTGCAATGTCGGGCTGGTGGACAGGGAGCACGCCTTTGTGGAATTCGATAATGGGTACATGACGCTTCCAGTGACCAATGTCGATGTGGGCAGTGTCCCTGCAGGATGCAAGGACAGCGCTGACTGCAGATTCTGCGAGGAGCGCTCCGGGGAGGTGGACTCTGTGAATGCAAGCGTGAGAAACTCTATCATGAGTGCATGCAAGAACTGCGCACAGGGATGCTACGCTTCCCCGCTGGAGAGCAGCGTTGTGGACTATCTCCCGTCGGGGTATGCATATAGTGCTGATGCAAATATGTATGACTCGCTGGCGGATTACATGCTCAGGGGCGGGTTCTCTTATAGTGGGTTTGAACTGAGCAGTGAGGATAGGGATGTTTATGTATATATACCGAGGCGTTCAAGTGACAGGGGCGGGTATGGTGATTTTGAGATGAGTGGCAGTGAAAATGCCTGCCTGGTTGCGGCAATGCAGAAATGCCAGATAGACCCGGTGAGCATCGGGCGGCCCATATCCACCACGGCTGTGCTGCCGCCACCGGGATGCACATG
>DAOVFN010000050.1 GCA_030672885.1 Candidatus Aenigmatarchaeota archaeon
ATCTCCCGGAGACAATGGATTCGTAAAGGCTGTGATCAGGAACACAGGGGACTCCGCAGAGAACTTCAACATGGATGTCTTTCTGGACGGAACATATCTTGGCAGAAAGAGCTTCGTGCTCCCCATGGGCGCAAGCGAGACCAAGGTCTGGAACTTCAATATCTTTGGGAGCGGGAGCCGCACAGTAAGCATCTCGGTGTATTCTGACTGCGGCGCAAGCGACTCAAGGGAGGGTGTGATTAATTCAGGAGCGGCACCAGTAACCGGCATATGCAATTACAACGGGGTGTGCGAGCCAGGCGAAGACTGGTACAGCTGCCCGTATGACTGCCCGAAGCCTGGCACTGAGCCTGGCCCCACAGAAGTGGACATGCACCCGTCATCCATGGATATCGGCCTCTACAAGTCCAAGGTCGTGTCCATAGACATACAGTCCCATGTAAAGCAGGACTTCACGATATCCGTAGAGGGCGTGCCCCAGGACTGGCTGAACTACAAGCGCACCGTGAATGTGGAGGGTGACAGGACATCATATGTATTCATAAATCCCAAGGAGACTGGAAGGCACACCGTGCTCGTAAGGGTGGTGGCCGGTACAGAGGGTCTCACATTCTCCGAGGATGTGGACGTGTTCGTTGCACGGACATATGACCAGCCAGGTGACGGAATCGCAGGAGCTCTTGTGGCCATAGTCTGCAGTATATATACAATCATATTGGTTATCATAATAGCGGCTGTCATAGTGGCATGGTTCGGTATGAAGCACCTGAAGCCATGTGATGATGCAACATTTGATAAGCGATAGGTTTTTAAGCCTTTTGCTGTGGTGTTTATAAAAGTTTTTACGCATAAACTGCTATGGTTAAAAACTTTTTGGTGGCAGCATCTTCTCTTGTGTTCATGATTATGCTAGCGCCGGCCATAATGGCCGCCAGCGTGGATTTGCAGGTCTCTACAGGCCAGCAGCCCCCGTACAGGATATCAAGCTGCCCTGACACAGTGCTCAGCGACATCGATGTCATGGTAACCAACATGGGCGGCCAGACAGATACCATGATGCTCACTCTTGACTGGCCAGCTGATATGGGATTCATAAAACCATACCAGACACTTGCGTCCGGAGAGAGCGCAACCATAAACCCCTTCTGGATAACACTACCATACAGTCTTGAACCAGGAATATATCACGCCAAGGTGACTGCCGAGTCATCCATGAGCGGGGACACGGTGACCAAGGACATAGAGATAGATGTCATGAGGTGCCATTCGGTTGACACCATAATAGATGATGATTATGAATTATCTTGCCAGGAGATGCTGGAGCCCGTTGTTTATGACGTGGAGATAGCAAACCAGGGCAAGTGGTCAGAGACATTCGACCTCTCCGCTTCTGTGGAATGGGCAGAGTTCTCACAGGACAGCATAACAGTCGAACCAAAGGAATCCTATGTGGTCTCGCTTGTCCTGAGCCCGCCTGAGGGGATATCACTGGGAAAGCACACGGTATTCGTAACAGCGAGGTCCGCTGAATCATACGCCACTGCCATGGCATCCGTGGAGATGGATATTGTCGATTGCTTTGATTTCACAGCAGTGCTTGAGCCCGAGAGCATGGACGCGTGCCTGGGTGACAGCAGGGACTACGAACTCACGATAACCAACACAGGAAATGATGATGAATACACCATAGACACCCCCGGCTGGATATATCCCGACAAGGCAAGCATAGAACTGGGCGCGGGCGAATCAGGCACCATAACACTCACAACAGTCCCTGACAAAAAGGGCATACAGACATTTGATGTGACTGTGGCATCTGAAAGGGACACGTCAGCAATCCCTGTGAGGCTGTCCGGCATAATAAATGCTGAGGAATGCAGGAGCGTGGCTGTCATTCTGTCGCCGTCCGAACTGACGGCATGCAGGGGTGACAGCGCAGAGCTGCAGGCCAGCATCAAGAACACAGGAAGCATTAAGGAGACATTCGCTATCGCATCGACTTTTGGTGAGCTCAGCAGGGACAGCCTGACGCTCGAGGCGGGCGAGTCTGAGACCATCACACTCGATGTAGATACAGCAGAGTTCCCCGAAGGCACGGTCATGATTGAGGTAAGCGCATCCGATGGAGAGATAAGAGATGCCGCGACATCGGAGCTTGATGTCGAGGAGTGCTACAAGGCAGAGTTCTCTATACAGCCCGACGCGGTTACTGTCTGTCCCGGCACACCCGTACCATACACGATAAAGCTCAAGAACACAGGCAAGAGGGCAGATGGCTACATGATTGAGTTCGCGGAAGAGAGCATAAGCATCACACTCGAACCAGGTGAGTCCTATGCAGTGAGCTATGACTATGACATACCATACATCGAGGAAGGAAGATACATGTTCACGTCAGAACTCAGTTCTGACAGCGGCGTTTCCCTGTCCGGGAGCGCTGAGATAAACCTGAAGTCCTCGGATGTGTGTTATGGTGTCGCGCTGGAGAACGGTGCGGGGGCCGTGGATGTCGGAAAGGCCACGACATCAGAGATAACGATAAGGAACACCGGCGAACAGGCCAGCAATTTCATGATAAGCATGACAGATGGCCCTGAGTGGGCATATCTTGAGCCAGCTGAACTCTATCTTGATGGGGGAGGAGAGGGCTCGCTGTATCTTTACCTGTCCCCGGGATTCGGTATCCTTCAGGGGACCTACACAGTGACGGTCAGGGCAGAATCCGACCACGCCTCTGATGAGCTGGATGTTGTCGTGAACCTGCCAGAGGACATCGGAGAGGCACCTGAAGGGCCACCTGCACAGCCAGAAGAACCCAGCGAAGAGGGAGAAGTCATTGTGGAGAACATATCCATAAACGTCACCCATCCAGCAGAGACAGAGGGAACACCCATAACAGGTGGCGCTGTCGAGGAGAGGCCCTTCTGGAAGACAGCCGCTGTTGCGATAATCGCAATGATAATAGTGATGATACTCGTACTGAGGTTTGTGCTTCTTTTCAGGAAGTGAAGCAGAGTCTTGTGCGCAGACGCAGATTTTTTGGCTCAGTTCAAGACAAAATCATGGCAATGCGTCGCGGAACTCCATTTCTGAAGGACAGAACCTGCAGGATTCTGGCCAGCGGGATCTGATTTAAAGAACCGCGCTAATTATTAACATGCCCAGGGAGACCGTTGTCATTGCCATTGGGGGCAACAGCATCCTCTCGGCCAGAGAGAAGTTCTCGATTCACCAGGAGACAGAGCACGTAAAGGAGTCCTGCAGCAGGATTGCGGAAATCGTGCAGGCAGGATACAAAGTAGTGCTCACGCACGGGAACGGCCCCCAGGTGGGAGACATACTTCTTCAGCAGGAGATTGCCAAGGACAGGGTTCCCCAGATGCCACTGGATGTGTGCGGGGCCCAGACACAGGGAGAGCTGGGATACCTGCTCCAGAGAACCCTGGGAGGAATGCTCCCAGGAAAGCGGGTATTTACCATGGTCACACAGGTCGTCGTGAATCCCAGGGATCCGGGATTCAGAAAGCCGAGCAAGTTCATAGGCCCCTTCTACAAGTCCATGCCCCGCTCATCCGGGGGCAGGGTATACAGAAGGGATTCCGATAGGGGATTCAGGCGAGTGGTCCCGTCACCAGAGCCCCTGGAGATAGTCGAGAAGGCAGAAATCAGGAAACTTGTCAGTCAGGGATTCCTTGTGATAGCCTGCGGAGGAGGGGGGATACCGGTATTCAGGACTAAATCAGGCATCGAGGGAGCAGAGGCTGTCATAGACAAGGACCTGGCTGCTGTGAGGCTGGCCATGGTGGTGGGCGCCAGCACCCTTCTCATGATAACAGATGTGGACAGGGTTGCCCTCAACTACAGGACCCCCCGGCAGAGGGACCTGGATTCCGTGACGTTAAGGGAGGCAGAGACACATATGAAAGAGGGCCACTTTCCCCCGGGCTCCATGGGACCCAAGATAGAGGCGGCCATAAGGTTCATAAAGCGCGGCGGCAAAAGAGTCATAATAACATCGAGAGAGCTGGCGCTCCCTGCCCTCAAAGGAGAAGGCGGGACCGCAATAACCCGTTAAGAGGGGTACCGGCGCGCCGGATGGGGGTAATGGAATGATGCATTTCATATCGGTTCAGGACCTGAAGGTCCAGGAAATCCTGGCCATATTCAGGAGGACAGACACACTCAAGAAGAAGCCCATACAGCCGCTGCTCAAGGACAAGAACCTTGCCATGGTTTTCCAAAAGCCCTCCACCAGGACCAGGGTGTCCTTTGAGGTGGCCATGAACCACCTGGGCGGGCACGCACTGTATCTGAATTCCCATGACCTGCAGATGGGAAGGGGCGAGACCATTGCCGACACGGCACGGGTCCTTTCCAGATACGCGGATGCCATAATGGCCAGGGTGTTCTCTCACAAGGACGTTGTGGAGCTGGCCGCCCGCTCGGGCGTGCCTGTGATAAATGGCCTGAGCGACCTGCTGCATCCATGCCAGGCACTCTCTGATATGTACACCATTCATGAAAAGCTCGGCCGGCTGAGGGGCCTCAAGCTGGCATATACAGGCAATGCGAGGAACAATGTCACACATTCCCTTTGCCATGCATGCTCCAAGCTCGGCATGAACATGAGCGTGACCTGCCCACCGAAGCATGCGCCAGACAAGGCCGTACTCAGGGATTCCATGGCCAATGCAAAGGCCACCAGGACCGTTCTGGAGGTCACGCCAGACCCAAAGAAGGCCCTGAAGGGAGCGGACATAGTCTATACAGATACCTGGTTCTCAATGGGCAACAGGCCCAGCAGGATCGAGGAGAATGCCCTGAAACCGTATCAGCTCAATTCCTCACTGTTAAGGCATGCCAAAAGAGGGGCCCTGGTCATGCACTGCCTCCCGGCGCACCGGGGCCAGGAGATCACGGATGACGTCATGGATGGCCCGCAGTCCATAGTCTGGGACCAGGCCGGGAACAGGCTGCATGTCCAGAAGGGATTGCTGTCGCTATTGGTTTAGGAAACTAAAAGCCGGTGGAGGGTCTTAGCTTACTCCAAGAACCCCGGTGTCCCCATCCTTCTCGCAATCAGGTACCCCAGAGAGATGCTGGTCAGGCCATTGGAGGAGAGGACAGCCCGGTTCTTTTCATAGAGGATTCATATCCAGAGATACAGGAGCTATTGTTATGAATACCCTATCACTTCTGTTTTACATGGCAATCGAGTGATTTGGACCAGATGTGCTGGAGCTTATGAAGACAGAAGAGAAATGGAAAGGCACATCCTCGGCATCGGTAACGTCTATAATAACCAGCATGGAGCGAAACATCCAACCAGTATGAATGTTTAAATGTTCATAAAGATAAAATGGGAGCATGACACAAATAAAGGGAACAATGTATTCTGTAACGTATCTTGAGTCTGCGCCAAGAGGTGAGAGGCCCGCAAAGGGCACAAGAAAGGTTTTTACTGATGTCGCTTCTGCTAAGATATATGCAAAAGAGCTGGTTGAAGGGCTAACAGAGAATGCTAAAATATGTGACGATCCTGAATACGTTGAAATAGAAAATGTTCAAACTGGCAAAACCTTGGCCCGTTGGCTAAACAATCTTGGTGTAGTCGAGAAAGAATAGAATCGAACTGCGAATATCTAAAATTCTGAATAGATAATTGTTTAATCATTTCTCTGCCTCCTCCAGAATCTCCCAGTGGCCGCCCCTGTCTGGGCCTTTCCATTCAATGACCCGTTTTTTCCTTAATTTCCTAATGTGGTATTTTACCCCATCTAAACTGATATTCAGAAGCTTGGCTAGTTCCTTTTTTGTGAGTGACGGGTTATGTCTGATTAGGGTAACTATCTTGTCATCTGTTTTGGGGGTAGTTTTGGGGGTAGTCCCCTCAAGGCCCTTCCTCCTGAACACCGCAATGAAATGCGTTCCGACTTCCTTGAAATCGGCATCAGGCTCTCTTGAAAGTATAAGACTGATGCCCCTTCCCCATTTCTCAATGAAATGGACCCTGTGGAACAATTCGGCAATCAGTTCGTTTCTTCTTTCCGAAATCATCTCTCAAGACATCGTCATGCCATTCAGCCATAGTT
>DAOVFN010000069.1 GCA_030672885.1 Candidatus Aenigmatarchaeota archaeon
GGGTGTCCCCCTCTTTGAAGCATTCGCAGCCATTGTTCACTGTGCCGTCACAGTCGTCATCCAGGTCATTTTCGCAGATCTCGCTGCTCCTAGGATACACAGCCCCCACGCAGCTGCTCCAGAAGCCTCCAACACAGTCACGGTGACCATACTCGCAGACTCCGAGGTCAGTGTTGGGGCCGCACGGCTTACTATGGAGGTCCTCATCTGTCTCCCCGTCGCAGTCATTGTCCAGGCCGTCGCATTCTTCTGGGGAAGGGAACGTCCCGCCTGTGCAGTTGCCCCAGACACCCTCCTCGGTACAGGTCCTGTTGCCGGAATAGGCGCAGACGCCCTGGTTGTACACATCATCCTTTAGCCTGTTGACAGGATGGCACTCCCTAGCATCTCCGGGATTGCAGTCAATGACTGAGTATTTAAAAACATGGCTCTCCTGGTTGTCATTGACATCACTCACCATGATAACGAATTCCTGCTCATTCCCATACATGTCATATGGAATCTCCCATACAAGGACCCACTCAGTGTCTCCCTCATCACCTACTTTTTCGTTTGGTGGAACCTCACTAATGTCTATCACCAGAGACACGCCCATTATTCCCGCATCATCCACCACTGTTATATTGACCACCAGATCCTCCATTACGTCACCAGCCACGACCCTTGGGTTGTATTCTTCCGCAAGTTTCGGTGCCTCGGCGTCAATGGTGGTGTTCACAATGGGGGACCACTCTCCTGTATTGCCGGCATGGTCTGTGGCCCTGCAGCTGAAATGGTAGGTATTCCCATGGATTCCTGTGAATGTTCTGTGTGTGCTTTCCAAATCATTCCAGCCAAGAGCAGGCTCCGTGCACGCAGAGCCATCGGCGTTGAAGCAAATGTCATAGCTTTCTATGCCGCTGCCGTCGCTTCCTGACCATGTCAGGTTAAAGCCAGTCTGGTTCATGTACTGGCTGAGTGGGCATATCGAACACACAGGCGCCACCATGTCCACTATAAATGTCTTCTCATCGGGCTGGCTCGGGTTGCCCGCAAGGTCGTATGCTGTTATGTTTGCTTTATAGCTGTTTCCGTGCTCGCCTGTGTATTGCGTGCTTGTCTGGCTGGCGGGTATGTTGCTGTCAACGACAATGTCATTGACCTTCAGCTCGTAGCGGGCTATCTCATTGATGTCTTCAGGTGTCCAGCTTATGGTGAATGTTTCCTCATTGACGTACTTTGGATCATCTCCGTCAATATGGAGTTCTGGAGCCTCTGTGTCGACCAGGACGGTATACAGGCCGGGCCCGGAGCTTACGGAAGTTCCGCTCCGGTCATAGGTCACCTCGCACTTAAAGCGGTATTGGCCGTCCTCGTCCAGATCGAAATCGTGCGTTGTCTGGCTCTCTGTTTCAATCATTTTCGGGTTCTCCTGTCCCAAAAGGCTTGCAGCAGTCCAGTCCCAAGATTTGGTAACAGCATTATATGCGCCCCTTTCTGCGGATATCATGTAGCTCATGAAGGTGCTGCCTGTAACGGGATCGTTTGCGCTCCAGCTGAGGTGAACTGTCCTTGCGTTCAGGTTGCCGGGCAGTTCAGGGCTGAATCGGCATGTCGGCATGTCCTTGTTGTATGTTATGGTTCTCTCGTGATGGGACTCTTCGTTTCCTGCCGCATCCCTGGAATAGTATCTTATCGTATAGGTGCACTCCGTTGAGGGACAGTCGCCTCCGACAGTCACAGGGCTGCTGTATTCCTGGTAGCTGCAGTCCCCGGTCCTGTAATGACAGAAGTATGCCATGGCAATGCCGGATTCCTTGTCAACGTCCGCTTCATTGTCATTGGGTGCAAGGGTTATGACAAAGGGCTCTCCCACAACCTGGCCATTCTCAGGGCAGTTGGTGCATGAGGTGACAGGCTTGGTTAGGTCAACCTTGACGTTCACGCTGCCGCATTCTGACGGGTTGCCTGCCTTGTCGATGGCAATGTAGCACAGGTCTTCATTCCAGTTCTCTGAGACGATTATGTCGCATGTTTCTGAAGGCGAGCATGTGCTTAAGCAGGCACGGTCCTTGGTAATACCGTCACAGGTAGCCTGGCTGCAGTCCCCCCTGGCCCAGGCAGATCTGATTTCGTCTATGCCGGAATCGGTGTCAGTGGCCGTAACCCGTATGGTCTGTGTGCTGCTCTGCCACTGGCCAGCCTTGCTTCCGTAGTTATTAACAACTGTGGGAGGTTGTGAATCACCACTAACCGAGCAGCATATCGCGCCATAGCTACCCGGCTTGCTGCTGCAGTCGGCCACGTGGGCATTGGTCTCGCTGGAGAGTCCTATTATGCAGGATTCGTCTGTTCCGCAGTTTCCTGATGGTTCATAATTGCATGAGAGGCCGGTCACAGAAGGGTCTGATATCGAGAACAGGATGATATTGCTGCTGTACGGGCTTTGTGTGCAGCCTGCACAAGCATGGGCATTGCTCGGTGCCGAGAGCCTTATTATGTCCTGGTCATAGTCGCCTGAGGTACCGGCCTGTATTCCGTGGCCGGAGCAACAGAGCTTGATGTAGCCAGGGCCCTGCCCCGCATTTGCCGCATGGGCATTGGTCTGCGCGCTCATGTCCATGATATGGGCTTCACCGCCCGAGCAGGAGGACTTTGCAGTACATGTAATCTGCGCAGATGCTGTTCCAGGCAGAATAAGCATTGAGACGAATAATGCCAAAAGGATGGCTTTGCTGTTCATTGATTATTATTATAACGAGTCCCTTAAAAAATACCAAGGGGCTCGGTGTCACATATACTGCAACAGCTCTGACTACTATATAGACTTTGATGACCCAGGAAACACAGCCCTCCCCGACGGCATCTATGTGGATGCCTACAACTACAATTTCAGCTGCAACCTCACCAACTGGGACGGCAACCTCTTTTACCTGGGAACCAGGCCTGTCAAGACAACCAGCAACAAAAAGAAGATGAGCCTGAGGCAGTTCAAGGACGCGCTCGCGGGAGTGTTCTAGCAACAGCTTAGCCAAAACAATCAGAATATCTCGCGAGGGCGCATTGTCTCAGGCCAGGGTACGGACAGGTTTGCATTTGGGACAGCCCGCCCCCAGTGGCATGAATTGAACTGCCTGAGGAAGACTTAGGCATGTTCCCCCAGTTACGTATATATTACATAAAACCCATATAACTATATAGGTGTGCAGATGGCAACAAGGACCCTTTTTGCAGCACCGGCAATCATGCTGCTCCTGGCACTGCCCATGCTCTCCTTCGCTGTCCAGGCCCAGACCCAGGGCCACCCGGCCAGCCAGGTGAGGCCCGGCACCTTCGGCGCAGGCAACTACATATTCCCTGACAACCTCACCGTGGACGGAACAGATTTTTTCGTGGACTCCACCACGGGCAACGTCGGCATCGGGACGACTATACCCAATCAGAAACTTCACGTTTATGGAGGCGGGATAAACATATCAAACAGCATGAACGGGACAATGCTTTATGTGGACAACAGCACGGGCAACGTCGGCATCGGGACGACGAGTCCAAATGCGAAGTTGGAGGTGAATGGTTCTGTAAATTTGGGGGGTTCTTCTGCTGGTGCGGCCCGTATAATTTTAAATAGAGCGGAGGGTCTTTATTATGTTTCGGGGTTGATATTTATGAGAAACGGTACTCAGACTACATCTATCTCGGATTTTAGAGATCATTTTTATATACGTTCAGATAGAGATATGTATTTTTCTACAGATGCCATTGGACCCCCTACTTATGATATTTATATTGCGAATGCAACTGGTTATGTCGGAATAGGAACTTCCTCCCCAGCCAACGAATTAAATGTCATGGGAGACATAAACTTCACAGGTTTGATTTACGGAGACGGCTCGCAATTAACAGGGGTTGGTGCAGCAGACATCTGGGTAAATGAATCAGGCGACACAATGAGCGGGGACTTGAATATGGGTGGGAATGCGATTTTGAGTGCGAGTAATTTTAATACAAGTGGCTCTGGTAAATTCCAGACATTTGTAGGGGAATATCCTTCTGGCAAAGGAACCGCTGTTAATTATGATATTACTGCAGTTGGTTTTGATGCGGGATATGGAACTACCTCTGATTCATCCACTCTTATTGGACATTATTCTGGTAGGCAGAGCAGTGGAAATTTTTTAACTGCTGTGGGAAGAAATGCAGGACAATCAAACACAGGAAGTGCTGCAACCATGGTAGGGTATCAAGCAGGACAATCTAATACAGGAGCAGATGTTGCTGCTTTTGGATATCAGGCAGGTTACGAAAACACTGGGAATTATCTAACAGCCACAGGATATTATGCAGGTTGGAATAATACTGGGAATTATCTAACAGCCACAGGATATTATGCAGGTTGGAATAATACTGGGAATTATCTAACAGCCACAGGATATTATGCAGGTTG
>DAOVFN010000121.1 GCA_030672885.1 Candidatus Aenigmatarchaeota archaeon
TTTGTTTACTGCAATGACTCGAATGGGGACTGGTTCCTCAATGAGACCGTGTGGTTCACAGTGAGCCTGATGCAGCTCAACATAACCAGGGAATTCAGCCCAGACCCGCTCTTTGCAGGGGACAACGAAACAGTGCATGTAAACACCACTGTCCAGGTAAACCAGACCCTCAACGACATCTACCAGATAAACATAACAGATGAGATACCCTGGGACTTTGCTGCTCCGCAGGAATCTGAGGTGACCGTGCACTTCCTGGACGACTCTGAGGGGACCCAGACAGACATAACGACCAATACAACAGTGAACGTGAGCGTCCTCGAGCAGGGGGGTGGCCTCCCCACCCTGCTCATGGTGAACATAACCAATATCTCCAAGACCGATGCAGGGGGATACCTTCAGGAGAACGACTCCATATTGCTCCTATATACCATGATATCTTCCCAGCTCAACGGCTCTGAGTGCAGGCCCGTGTACACCAATGCCACTGTGACAGACAACACCTCCCAGGAGAAGTCTGGCTGGCTGCTCTCCAATCTCACTGCCTATGACATCGTCCTCAGGGGCTACAAGACAATATCCATACCAGACCTGGGCAACCCCCAGAACCTGAGCGTGGAGATGCTCTTCCATGCCATGGGAGGCCCCACAAGCGGCATATACATAACTGACTACCTGCCCAACGGAGCACAAGTCAAAGACCTCAACGTGACCCTCTACAACTCCACCCTGGGAGAATGGGTCCAGCTCTCAAACAGCTCTGACTATTGCATAGACCTGGACAATCCAGGGAGCACAGTGCTCCCCGACGGCCTCTATGTGGACGTCTACAACTACAATTTCAGCTACAACTTCACCAGCTGGGACGGCAACCTCTACAACAACGATTCCATCAAGATAGAGTACAATATCACTGTCCTGGGAGGAGGGGAATGGACACTCCCCGTCATAATAGCAGGCTTCGACCCGGAGTACAAGAAGCACATAAGGACAGAGATGTACGCCACTGCCAATGTCCCGTCATTCGATGTCCTTCTGGAGATGCTCACTGATGTCATCGAGCCAGGTGGTGTTGTGAAGGCCCTACTCAGGATACTCAATGTGGGAGGCCCCAGGGCCAAGGTGGACGTGTTCGTGACCTACTCAGCAAAGACATTACAGGGAGATATAGTGGCAGAGCGCTCCGAGACCCTGGCCGTGGTGGAGCAGAAGGAGAAGTGCCTCGAGCTTATTCTTCCAGAGGACATGCCACCAGGGACATATTCATTCGAGAGCTACGTGACATACACAGGCAGGGAGGCCCTCTCAACAGGCACGTTCAGGGTGGAAGGGGAACAGGAAGCTGGCCTTATGGAAGAATATGGCCTCTACATCTTCCTTGTTGTGATAATCATAGTGCTCACGATGATGTACCTCAGGGCCACCAGGAAGAAGGGCTCTGCCAGGCCAGGCCTTTCATTAATGATATTGCTGCTGGTGCTCCTCTCAATAATGGTTCCCTTCTCAGCAGGTCAGGCAATAACAGGCAGCCTGGAGGTGCTTGACGGGAGCCTGGAACCCGGCGACGAGGCCCGGGCCATTTTCAAGCTCCGCAACGTCAACTTCACTGGCTACAGAACCGATGTTCTGGTTTCGTATTCAATCTCTGACCCCGCCGGAAACATTGTAAATGCTGAATCCGGCACGTTTCCTGTTTCTGACTCCCGCGACATTGTATTCAAACTCAAGCTCCCCAAGGAATCCCCTCCCGGCATCTACTCATTTGTTGCAGAGACCAGCTACCCCGGAGGCGGCAGCGAGTACAGGGACAGCTTCCAGATAGAAGGCCCCGAAAGCCCAGTCATGCTTTACCTGATAACCCTCCCGCTATTGGGAGCGGTTTTCGGCGTAATTCTGATTTCAAGGAGAAAAGGAGGTTGAAATGGTATATGCCAAGTACATAACCAGGACAGGCAGGGACGGCAAGACCATCAGGCACGGACCATACTACTACAAGAGCGTCCGCACACCTGACGGCAAGGTCCGCAACATTTATCTGGGAACCAGGCCTGTCAAGACAACCAGCAACAAAAAGAAGATGAGCCTGAGGCAGTTCAAAGACGCGCTCGCGGGAGTGTTCTAGCAACAGCTTAGCCAAAACAATCAGAATATCTCGCGGGTGCGCATTATCTCAGGCCGGGGTATGGACAGGCCTGCCTTTAGGACAGCCCGCCCCCGTGGAGTTTCCAGACCATGACAGGCACGGTCCCAGGTGTGCAGCAAAGATAGAATTCATACTTGATACATGTTCAAAAACTGGGCATTCACCACCGTATCAGAAGGAGACGGTTGCCATAATCTCATTCATCTCATTTGGGTGGGGAAACCCCATCCGCAAGGAGCCATTTCCAGAGGGGTACAAACCTGATAGTATCTTTTCCAGTTTTCTCGGCGGCCTCGTAATCCTCTGTTATGACTGACATGTTCTTGCATCTAAGCTCCTTGCCTGCCTTTAATAAGCCAGTGACTTCACGCTTCTTGGTTTGGTCACTCGTCAGGTCATAGCAGACCTGCAGGAGTTCCCTGACCTTCAATCCCCCCTTTACAACAAAATCAACCTCGTTTCTCTGGTCCTTCCAGTAGAAGACGTTTTCGTTTCCGTGCCTTTTCAGGAGTTCCAGTCCCACTGCGTTTTCATAGAGCCTCCCGATGTTTTCAGAGAATCTCAGTGTTATTGCATTAACCAGGCCAGTGTCAGCACAATATACCTTTCTCGGATACTGCATGACATCCTTGATTTTATATGAAAACATTGGCACGAAGAAGAAGAGAAATGATTCCTCAAAATAGTGAAGATATTTGTTCACGGTTGTGGGGGAAATCCTGGTCTTTGCGACGTTTTCCATAAGGTTCTTCATCCTTTTTACACTGACATGGGAGGAAAACGCATTGACGAGGAGA
>DAOVFN010000059.1 GCA_030672885.1 Candidatus Aenigmatarchaeota archaeon
CTATCCACTGCTTCGCAGGGAGTTCCCTTCGGAAACCTCTGCTATCGTTTCGTTACGCCTTCCAAACACATTTGCTTTGCTGCGGCCAGTTTCCAATATATATATCTGCAAAGGACAACAATAAAGTGATAATATGGGAAAGAAGAACAAGATCCAGATGCCTCAGAGCACTGCCGGCCTCGTGAGGTACTTTGACGAGTCCAAGGAAAGGATAAAGCTCAAGCCCGAATACATAGCGATAGCCTGTGGTGTAATTGTCGTAATAGAGATTCTCCTGAAGATGGGCTTCTTGATATGATTTCTCAGGACAAAGCATTTAACAAATCCCTGACAATTCTATTCTATGGACAGGCCTGTCTATGGCATGATGACCAATCCCTCCAGGAACGTCGTGGAGGAGATAAGGGCTGCCTCCCGGATGGGGTTTGATTATGCCGAGATAAATATTGAGATTCCATGCGGCCACCCGGACATCCTCAAGAGAGAGCGCCTGGCCATACTAAAGGCCCTCAAGAAGTTCGAGCATCCCCCTGTGGCTCATACAGCATACTGGTTCGATCTCTGCTCAGATTATGAAGAGGTCAGGCAGGCCTGGCTCAGCGTGGCCATGAAATCCGTGGATGCTGCATCGCTGCTGGGCTGCGGCATTATGAACATCCACGCCCCGATACTGAGAAGTGCGTATGTCTATGTGGATGCGTTCAGAAAGAGGGCCCTCAGGAACATGGTCAGAAGCCTCAGGGAGCTGGTCCGCTATGCCTCTGGCCGGGACGTCGCAATAATGCTCGAGAACATGCCCGATCTCGGTGGTGTGCGGTTCAAGGAGTTCTCATGCATACTCGACGGGGTCCCTGGTCTTATGGCGCATGTGGATACTGCCCACGCTTTTGTTGAAGGCGGGATGCCCATGGTCTCCAGATACCTCAGGACATTTCAGGAGAGACTCGTCCATATCCATTTCAGCGACAACATGGGCCTCGAAGACGAGCATCTGGGGATAGGCCAGGGCGTGATGGACTACGCAAGGGTCATGAGGCTTCTCAAAAGGATGCGCTATGACAGGACCATAACCCTTGAGATATACTCGAGCATGAAGGACCTGAGGGACTCCCTGAGAATTGTAAGGGCTATTGAGGAAGGGATATGGTAAGGATAAAACTCGGCCCTGCGGGAAGCCCGGCTTCCAGTACCCTGGAAGGTATTTCAAAGGTAAGGGAACTAGGATTACAATGCACAGAGGTTCAATTTTCTCATGGAGTCGTGATGAAAAACGACCTTGCAAGGAAGGTGGGAGAGGAAGCCAAAAAGTGCAATATCTCTCTCAGTTTACATGCCCCATACTACGTAAATCTCGCCTCTGAGGAACCAGAGAAGATAAGCGCCAGCATCAGGCGAATACTTGACTCTTGTGAGCGGGGCCACTATCTCGGGGCCACCTGTGCGGTTTTCCACCCCGCGTATTTCGGCAAGAGGGAAAAGGAAGAGACCCACAACATGGTCAGGACGGCTGTCACCCGGATGATGGAGACCATAAACGAGAGCGGATGGAAGATAAGGCTCGCACCCGAGACAACCGGAAAGCATTCGGCCTATGGCAGCCTGGATGAGACAATCAGGCTCTCAGCAGAGACAGGCTGTTCCCTTTGCGTTGACTTTGCGCATCTTTATGCACGCAACCAGGGCAGGATAGACTATGCTGATATCCTTGACAGGATTCAGGACGCATTGAAAATCAGGCACCTGCATATGCATTTCTCAAACATAGAGTGGACCCTCAAGGGCGAGAAGAAACACCTTGTCCTTGACGGCAGGCCGCCCTTTGAGCCCCTGGCCAGGGAGCTCCTTGACAGGAAGCTTGATGCCACCATAATATCCGAGACTCCGGATACATGGAGGGGGTCACTAAAGATGAAACACATATTCGAGAAGCTGGGCTACAGGTTCCAATAGCAAGATATATTCTTGTTTCTTTCGGTAACGTTTCTTGAAGAAGCGGTAGCTCTTGTAAAGAAAGGTTAGGTTCGGCTTTCGCCATGATCATGGCCGGCCATTTATAACCCAGGGCACCAAAAGATTAACTTAGCATGGTGCAGCGGTGTGTTTAATGGCAAAGGAAATGATTGAGATTCGGATTCATGGAAGGGGTGGCCAGGGTTCTGTCACGGCTGCTTCTCTGCTTGCCATAGCTGCTGGCCATGACGGCAAATACTCTCAGGGGTTTCCCGCGTTTGGTGTGGAAAGGAGGGGGGCACCCGTCAGGGCGTTTGCCAGGATTTCTGACGAGCCCATAACCATACGCTCCCAGATATACAACCCGGATTATGTTATGATAATGGATCCCACCCTCTGCGAGCTCCCTGAGATAATCAGCGGCATAAAACCTGAGACCGTGATTGTGATAAACAGCAAGGAAGGCGGCAGGAAGTTCAGGAACAAGACATATCTGTATGATGCAACCACCCTCGCTCTTGAGCTCCTTGGCAGGGACATTGTGAACACAGCTATACTTGGCGTATTTGCAAAGGCCACAGGGCTGGTTTCCCTGAAGGGAATCCTTGAGGCTATAGACAGGGAATTTCCCCAGAAGCTGGCAGAAAAGAACAAGGAACTCGTGAGCAGGGCATACAGGGAGACCGGTTCCTGAAAAGGATTCATGGTGGACAGATGAAAGAAAGACTCAACCCCGGCGCAGTGGCTGATAGTCCCGGCTCCTCAAAACAAAACAAGACGGGTTCATGGAGAAGCTTCAGGCCCATCGTGACAGACAAGTGTGTGGGCTGCGGGCTCTGTGTACAGTACTGCCCAGAAGCCTGCATTGAGATAAAGGATGTTAAGGGCAAGAAAACAGCTGTTATAAACTATGACTTCTGCAAGGGTTGCCTGATATGCCTGGGTGAGTGCCCGCAGAAGGCCATCAAATCAGAGAGGGAAAAGAAATAGATGAGGTGAGGCAAACGAAAAAGAACGTTGTCGAGGTATCCTATGCAGTCGCAGAGGCCGTCAAGCAATGTGAACCTGATGTGATGGCAATCTATCCTATCACGCCTCAAACGCACATATCTGAAAAGCTTTCCCAGATGGCTGCTGACGGCGAAGTCAGCGCAGAGAAGATAAATGTTGAATCCGAGCAGTCTGCCATATCAGCATGCATAGGCGCCCAGGCCATGGGGCTCAGGGCCTACACAGCCACATCCAGCCAGGGCCTTGCCCTGATGCACGAGATACTGTTCATAGTCTCGGGCATGAGGCTTCCCATTGTCATGACTGTGGTCAATCGTTCCCTTTCGGCACCGCTTAGCATATGGAACGACCAGCAGGATTCCTTCTCCCAGAGGGACACTGGCTGGATACAGCTCTATGTGGAGAACGGCCAGGAGGCCTATGATACACAGATACAGGCGTTCAGGATAGCCCAGGAAACGAACCTGCCTGTCATGGTGTGCATGGACGGCTTCATGCTCTCTCACGTGTACGAACCCGTGGAATACCTCGCTCAGGGACACGTCAATGGGTTTGTCCCCAGATACAAGCCCGGCTATGCCCTGAACCCGGACAAGCCCGTTACCATGGGAACCCTCGGGACTCCGCATTATTATGTCCAGTTCAGGAAGCAGCTCCAGGACGCGCTCCTGGCCAGCAAGAAAACCATAATGGATGTGAACTCGGGCTTCAGAAGTTCCTTTGGCAGGGGATACGGTGACGGCCTCATAGAGGAAATATGCATGAAGGCCACCCCACCAATGAAAAAGGGCACAAGCAGAAAGCATGCCCTGATAACCATAGGCTCTGTTACTGGAACGGCCAGGGATGTTGCATGCAAGGAGGGTCTTGGGATAATCAGGGTCAGGAGCCTCAGGCCCTTTCCAGAGGAAGAATTGAGAAAGGCCTGCTCGGGCCTGGATTCCGTGGGGGTTCTTGAGAAGGACATCTCTCTGGGTGCAAATGGCAGCCTCTTTGACGAGGTAAAGGCTGCGCTCTACAGCCTCAGGGACGGTCCTGTCGTGTCCAGTTTCATTGCCGGCATAGGCGGCCGGGACATCACCATGGATGACATTCGGGATGTCTGCACCAAAATCAAGGCCGGCAGGGAAGTCAGGGAATGGGTAATGTAGCCAGTCTTTTTCATATCGTCTGGGGCACAAGAACTCCAGACACCTTCCAAGAATTTATCGTTTCATGTACATTTCTTCCCATTTTTCAAGCTCCTCCTCAGTGGGCAGATCATCATGTCCCTCATCGTGCCCCTTTTTTGTCTTCTTGGGCCCTGGGTGAAGCCTCCTCAGCCAGAGTCCATAGAGGCCTCCATAGCACATGCCAGCAAGGTGGGAGGCGTGCGCGACATTGTCATGGCTGAAGAGCCCGGCCAGGTCGATTGCAGCCCATATTAGCAGGGCCACTATTACGTACATGGGAACCCCCATTGCCCACACCACTGTCCTGGGCCTGAAGATGGCGAGGCAGCCCAGCACAGCGAACACCGCCCCCGAGGCTCCAATGGTGGAGGGATAGAAGATCATGCCTGCCGCGCTTGAGGCCAGGCCTCCCAGAAAGAACACCATGAGGAAGGCCCTGGAGCCTGCGAACCGCTCGAATATGGAGCCGAACACGGCAAGCGCGAACATATTGAAATATAGGTGGCTGAAATCAGCGTGCATGAACATGTGCGTTAGGACAGTCCATGGTCTCTGGAGAACCATGCCGCTGTCCAGAGTGAGGTTCCCATAGAAGAGGCCCGGAAACACCTGGGAGAGCGCAAAGACAGCTACGCATGCCAGAGTGAGCTTGAGGGCCCACCAGTCAAACTCCCTGCCTTGTGGAATCCTGAACATATCCTGCAACATCATTTCATTGGTTCACTGATGGAATAAAAAGTAATTATTTATAACGCAACAAGAC
>DAOVFN010000002.1 GCA_030672885.1 Candidatus Aenigmatarchaeota archaeon
GCCCACCATGACGATCTTTCTGAAGCCCGATTACCAGAACATCAATGCTGTGAAAAAGATAGCCTCCCAGATAAAGGATGTCAAGGCCAAGGATGTCATACTCTCAACGACCCTGGACCTCACAGAGCTCTGGATAAAATGCAGGGTGGACCTCAAGAAACTTGAGTCCATAGGGATACCCCAAGACAGTGTCCCCAAGCTCATAAAGATGAGGAACGTTGAGACCAGCATGGACGGTCCGGACACCATAGTGGTGAAGTCCAAAAAGGCCGACCTCAAGAACCTGCACAAGCTCAAGTATTCGGTTCTGGAATCCCACATAAAGGGAATAAAGGGGATATCCCAGGTGGTTGTCACCAAGGGCGGCGATGAATGGATAATAAATACCCTGGGTTCGAACCTCAAGAACGTATTTGATATAGAGGGCGTGGACTACACCAGGACGTTCTCAAACAACATGTTCGAGGTTTATGATGTCCTGGGTGTGGAGGCGGCCAGGAACGTCATAATAAAACAGGCCCAGTACACCATGGAGGAACAGGGTCTTGGTGTGGACGTGAGGTACGTCATGCTCCTTGCCGACCTCATGACAGTGCAGGGCGATATCAGGGCCATAGGCAGGTATGGCATATCAGGACAGAAGGATTCTGTCCTGGTGAGGGCTTCCTTTGAAGAGACCAAGAAGCACCTCACTGCGGCGTCCATAAAGGGCGAGAAGGACGCGCTCATGGGAACCGTGGAGAATATCATAATGAACCAGGTGGCTCCCATAGGCACAGGGGCCTTCAGGCTAGTGGGCAGGATACCAGGGCCCTCAGGCATCCCCAAGAAACCCCCGGCAAGAGGGGCGGCCAAGGCCAAAGCAGCCAAACCCCCAACCAAGAAACCTTCTCCAAAAGCCGCAGCAAAGAAAACCGCGCCTGCGAAGCCCGCGGTCAAGGCCAAAGCAGCCAAACCCCCAACAAAAGGGGCAACCAAGCCCCCGGTCAAGCCCAAGACAGCCAAAAAGAAGTGACCATGACCGCTTTTTGGTCATTTAAATACCTATATCCTAACTATGTTGCAAAACATGTCTGCATACATGCCAGCGTGATATCATGGAAAAGCCAGTAAAGATTCCCGAAGGGGTAAGCGTGAAGCTCGAAGGCAGGGAGCTCGTAGTGAGCGGGCCCAGGGGCGAGCTCAGGAGGAACCTCAGGGGCAGTACTGTAAAAGTGAAGCTCTCAGAAAACATAGCCGTGTTCTCCTCAGAGAGTGACCGAAGGAAGGCAAAGGCCCATGCAGGCACGTGGGCAGCCCATCTCAGGAACATGATAACAGGAGTCACTCAGGGATGGGAGGCCAGGCTCAAGACAATCTATTCCCACTTCCCCATGAAATTCACAACCGATGGAGACAGGATAAGGATAGCTAATTTCCTTGGCGAGAGAAAAGACAGGACGGCCAGAATAAGAGGGGATGTCAGGCTGGAACTCAAAAAGGACGTTGTGGTTGTAACAGGCAACGACAGAGAGGAAGTCGGCCAGGCAGCAGCTACAGTGGAAACCGCTGCCAAGGTAAAGGGTTACGACAGGCGGGTATTCCAGGACGGGATACACCTGATTCAGAAGGCCATGCCAATAGAGCCGGAGGGTGACGAGCATGGTTAAAGAAGCATCCAGGACAGGACCCGGTCCCAGAGAGGAGCTCTCCTCTAGCATAAAGCTAAGAAACACCCTCAAGAGCAGGAGGGGCACGTTCAACAGACAAGAGGGATACAGGCACGTCAAGCTCAAGGATACCTGGAGGAAGCCCAAGGGAAGGCACTCCAAGCTCAGAAAGATGGAGAAGGCCAGGGGAAGCCTCCCGGGTGCGGGCTACGGCTCTCCCAGGGATGTGCGCGGCCTCAACAGGCTCGGCTACAGGGATGTCAGGGTGAGCACACCCAGGGATCTCGAGACCCTGAACTCCAAAGAGGAGATGGCTGTTCTGGCGGCCACCCTCGGAAAGAAGAAACGGGATGAGATGATTAAGCTGGCTGCAGACAAGGGAATCCACATATCCAATGCCTGACACTAGTCAAGCGCATTCAGTCTAACCATAATTAATGTTTGCCATATCAGGTGCTGTTCATGGAAAGCAGATGTCCCCTGTGCGGGACCACAGGTAAGCTATGGCACAAGGACCCTAAGGCGTTCAGGTGCCCGAACTGCTTTGCTATATTCTCACCCTTCGGTATGGTCCTTGAGACTGAGAAAGAATGCCTCAATCTCTGGACATAACTATCCTGAATGTACCGGGGATACAAAGGAACATGCCGCTATTATCTTCTTCCTGAAGGCCACACCCTCCTTCTCAAGCAGCCCCTCAAACGGGAAGGCCTTCCCTTTGATAAACAGTATCTTGCTGTCCCTGACCACTGCGCACACTGCTGTGGGAATTATCTTCATAACTTCATTCACCAATCATTGTGGTGACAATGGGTTTGTCCTGGATTATTATCGTGTGCTCGGCCTGGGCAATGGGCTTGCCCGATACCTCTCTGAGAACAGGATAAGGCTCAAGCGCCATCACACCCTCAAGCTGCCTCATGGCCAGCGAGACCTTTATGGGAGAGACCTCCTTATATAGCCACCTCTTGGCAAATGGCAGGGAGTGGTATTTATTCTCTGCAATGTCCAGGATTTTCCTGGCCTCAGGAAGCCTGACAGGCCTCCTCTGCAGGAAGCGATATATCTCGGTCGTACCCGATTCCTTTACGAACCCGTTCGTGGGACAGGTGAACGGCTCAATCGCTATCACGTCCCCTTCCTTCAGGACGTGGCCTGAATCGTTCCTGGTGTTCATGATGGACGGCTCCCCATGGAAGACATACCTGTCCAGCCCATGGCCAGTGAGATTCGATATCAGGCCCACACCCTGGGCATCTGCGCTCTCCTGTATCGTGGTGCCTATCTCTCCCACCCTGGTGCCTGGCTTTAGGATTTTGATGGCATCCTTCAGGACCCTCTCCACCGCCTTCACCAGGTCATGGGGCCTGGCAGACCATGTCGCTGCGGTGTCCCCTATGTAGCCATCCACATGGGCGCCCACATCCAGCTTGACCAGGTCATCTTTCCCAATTACCCTCTCATCATTATATGTCGGCGTGTAGTGCGCGGCAATATCGTTCACAGAGACGTTCAGGGGGAATGCCGGCTGCGCCCCCTTTCTGATTATATATGCCTTCACCTCTTCTGCTATGTCCAGCAGCTTAACTCCCGGCCTTGTCTTCCTCAGCGCAAGCTCCCTGGCCTCTCCTGCTATCCTGCCTGCCTTCCTGTACTTGTCAATGACTTCCTTTTCCATTCTCTGCACCTGCTTGGTTATATTGAATCTTTATGCGAAATCCGTTTTGTTTCATCCCATGTAAGACGGCATGTTATTCTTTACCATCCCCTGCTTCTCAGGGGCATCCATGCCATCACTAACAGATTCTTTAGTAAGGTTTGTATCAGACTTATATATAATTTGACGTAATAAATTGTTATGCAGCAGATAAGAGGCTTCATTTGGTTCGAGAACAAGGGCTTCGATGATGTAAGGTCAGAATTTAAGGATTTCAGCCTGGACTCCGTTGAACTGGCATTATTCAAATCCATCACTATGGGCGATAGCAAGATATCGCAGCCAGGGGTTTTCATAACCGGCCGGGTTGATGACGGATATTCATCAAAGGATGTCGTGAACCTTTTCAGGGAGCGGGTTGGTCTGGAAAGGGGATTGAAGGGGTGCGATGTCTCCATCGAATCAGAGGATACCATGAAATCCATGGTCAAGGGAACTCCCAAGGGCAATTACATCGGGATAATGATAAACCCGCCGTATGACCTTGAAAATATATATGCTCTGGCATCAAGGATTGCTGATTCCATCAAGGCGCACGACATTTTTGTAAGAACAATTGAATCCAGAGATGACAAACCGCTTGTCTGTATAGACCTCATTACCCACCAAGAACCTGAAAGAGCCGGCGATGAGGCTGGGCAGCTTGTTTCTTCAGAGGGAATGAAAACAGAGAAGCTTACACTGATTTCTCTGACAGGCCCTTGATTGCAATTTCTTATACCCTATCTTTCAATGTGGGGATTGCAAGATGTATCCCATGCATATAATTAATGCATCTTCATATGCATACCACATCATTCATGATGGGGTACTTGATTGTATTCTGGTATCAGGACTTATCCCTTGACAGTGCCCCGTAGGCGAACCCCGCCATCACAAGGAGCAGCACGATTGCCCATGGCCCAATCCCCGGGAAATATACAGGATAACTCGATCTGATTGAGATGGTGTGCGTGTCATTCAGCCCGGGCTCAAGAGACGATGACGCTGCCAGGTCCAGCGTGTCCTCCCCGGGTTCTGATGACAATACCCTTACATAATACGTCCTCTCTTCATACGGATTGACGTTCAGCGCGACCATGCCCCTAGTCTCATCGCTTATCACGCATTCAGACGGGTCGCACTCGTACTTGAACTCCGCGAACGGGTATCCTGTAAGGTTTATGGTCACATTATCTGCCTGGTTCTGGACATTCCTTACCATCACAGGCACGAGCTTGCTGTCGCCAAGGGCAATATAGCAACTGGCGCTCCCGAAGTTGGCCAGGGGATGTGAGACACTGAAATAGTAGCGGGTCCTGTTCTCATTCCCTGCCCTGTCCCTTGCAATTACCCTGTACCTCACCGATGTCCTGTCGTCATAATCGATGTCATGCCTGCCCTGGGATGAATCCGCGGTGCTGCACACACTGGTTCCTGGGGACGGCCCCGTGCCGCACTCCAGCAGCTTGTGATCAGGCACCTCTCCATAGACCATGTATTCTATGGTGTTGTTCTCTATCCCGGACAGCTCGTCATAGACACCCGATGTGATGTTTATGAGGTCAATATCCGTTCCGGACGGTATCCATTCCGACGGAATGGGCTCCCTGTACTGGTCAAGCACGGTTATGTCTATAACAGGATCCGTCCTGTCTATGGTCACATTCACGACAGCTGATTTCTGGTTTCCGGCCCTGTCCGTGGCAGTGATGTTTATGTGATATGTCTGGCCCTCTGCAAGCACGGTCGGGGCTCCCATGCCGAAATTGGTGTTCGTATCGGTTGTCGGGCCCAGCCAGTGCTGCCATTGCGAATCCGATGGCGGCCCCCCCGGCCACGCGGTGACGTAATAATACGCATCATAGTGGTCCAGCCCGGACGGCCCGCTGTCACCACCCACCCATACAAGCGTGAACTCCTCCAGATTTGTCCATATGAAATCAGGCTCTGTTATCTGGACATCTGGCAGGCTTATGTCCACTGTCGTGTTCATAGTCGCGGACCAGTCTCCCATGTTGCCAGAGACGTCCGTTCCCCTGCACCCGAATTCCCATTCTCCCTCATTGAGCGTGCATTCAATGTCTGCGCTGTCTGCGTCATCCATGGGGGTAAGATTGATGCAGTTGTCAACGATGTCCTTCCATCCGCCTGTGCCATCGGGCCCCCTTATGCGGCCTTCGAACACGCTCATGCCTGACTCTCCATCAAGCCCGTCAATCGTGATGGTGAACGTGCTCTCTGTCTGGTATTCTCCCGGGTCCTCCACGTCGCATACCGGAGCCACCACATCTATGTTTGTATTGGAAAAGGGCTCGCTGTTGTAATCAGATGTCCAGCCAGCGTTGTCCGTGGCCCTTATCCTGAACTCGAACGTGTGGTTGTTGTAGTTGCTGACCGTTACCGGATTGAGGGGGCCAAACGTCTCGCTCTTTGGCTGCGCCTCGCTCCTCGTGATCCAGTTGGCCCAGTCCTGGGCAACGCTTCCGGTTCCCCTGTCAATGATCCTGTACTGGATGTCATAGGATGCCACCCCGGACGTTGCGTCGTTGCCGTCCCACGCAACATCAAAGAATGCTCCCATCCCCCCGGTTCCATTTGTCCATTCCGGCAGGGCATCCACCCACGAATTCGGATATGCCCTGTCAAGGACGATGGCATCAGAGACCTCTCTCTCGTTGGGGGGGACTGCTTTGTCCCTTACCTTGAAGTGAACTGTCCTTGTGCCGTCCTCATCCCGGAGCGTCCACGCCTTGTCCTGAGGAGACGCACCGCAGTCCTGCCATTCTGTCCAGGAGCCGCCGTCATTCATCCATGCGCACTGGTCTATTCCGGAACCCATGTCGGAGAATGTCAGGGAGAGCGTGACACCCTCTACTGTCGTGTACGTGTCTCCGCCATTTATTTGTATCGATGCCGACGGCTGCACATTGTCGTGCCATGTCCCGGCCTGGCAATTATATTCATTATATACGTCGTTGTTCACCCCGTTATTGTAGCATGCGTCATTATAGACGCACTTGTCGCCTGCCTGGCAGCAGGCCTCGTCATCGGTTGATATCGCGCACAGGCCCTCGCCGCTGTCCAGGCAGGTTGTCCTGTATTCAGTGTCGTCCCCGCAGCACGGCCCGGGATTGGGCTCGCCGCCGATGAGCCAGTATCCGCTGCCGCACTCGCATGTGTACTGGTTTGAATCGCCGTCCGTGTAATATGCGGCGTCGTAACAGGACGTGTATCCCCCGGCGCAGTAATCCTCGCTTGAATCATCCCCGCAGCAGTTGTTCTCCCCGCCGGTTCCTGTCCAGGTCCCGCTGCCGCACGAGCACGTATGTGAATTGGTGTCACCATTGAGGTAATATGTGCCGTCCAGGCATCCTGTGTATCCCCCCAGACAGTAGTCATCCGAGTTCCCATCATCTCCGCAGCACTCATTCTGGCCCCCGCCCCCTGACCAGCAGCCTGACTCTCCCTCTACGTTGCAGTTTGCTTGGGTTCCCAGATTGCCGCATTCGCACGTGTGTGTGTTGCTGTCGCCATCTGTATAGTATGTGCCGTCCAGGCATGATGCATATCCTGAGGCGCACCAGTCATCCGAACTCCCGTCGTCGCCGCAGCACCCTGGACCCGCAGCGCCCTGTCCGCTCGTCCCGGCACCGCTCACCCATGTCCCGCCGTGGCAGGTGCACCATAACTGGTCACCGTCCCAGTTCACAAAATATGCATCTCCTGATTTGGAGCCACTATGACTTGAGTCCACATGCCACGTATACCATCCCTCTTCCTGGCAGCATGATGCTGATGATGGAAGGCACGATGATGCACAGTTTCTGTCGTATGTTCCGTCACCATCTGGCCATGTCTCTGTATCAACGTTCAGGTGCTCACCTCCTGGGGACTTTATGTAGCATGATAATGTTTCTGCAACGGCAAATGATGAGTTTATCATTAAAAACAGTGATATAATCAAAGGACAGAATATTGCTTTGTTTCTCATATTATTATATTGCAATATTCTGATATATAATAAAATATAGTAAATGACATAATAAATTAGAAAGTGTCCTTTGCTAGTTGTACCTGACACTATTCCAAAAAGTCTTGCATGCCAATGCGAGAGATTTGCAGCTCTGCTGCAAAGACTTGAAACAGCTGGTTTCAAGAGATGTGCATGCACTCTCGTGCTGATGCACAAGATTATGTCAGGTACTATACTATGAATCGCGGGCTAAATCCAGCGGCTTTCTTACTCCGACAATAATTAATTACTTGGCTACAAATCCTAATCATGAATGCCCAGAAGAGGCTGGACATGAAGGTCGGGTTCTCATGCAACAATAGTTGCAGGTTCTGTGCCCAGGGTCATAACAGGTCAGCTGGAGACAAGACCACAACAAGGATAAAGAATGAGATGGAAGACAGCAGGAAGAGATGCAGTGAGATAGTCTTTACTGGAGGCGAGCCGACTATCCGACCTGACATAACCGGGCTGGTTTCTTATGCAAAGAGACTGGGTTATGAGATTATACAGATCCAGAGCAATGGAAGAAGATTCTTTTACAAAGAGTTTTGCAAGGAAATGATTGATGCAGGAGCAAATCAGTTCGCTCCTGCTCTCCACGGACACATTTCAGAATTGCATGATTTCCTTACCCGCTCGAAGGGGAGTTTCATACAGACAGTTAATGGCATAAGAAACCTCAAGAAACTCAAACAGTGTGTTACTACCAATACGGTCGTCACCAAGCCCAATTACAGGCACATCCCCGACATAGCCCGGCTGCTCGTAAGCTTGGATGTTGACCAGTTTCAGTTCGCGTTCGTTCATCCTGTGGGAAACGCATACAAATACTATGACAGCATGGTCCCAAGAATTTCGCTTGCCGCACCTTTCATCCATGCCGGAATTAAAGTGGGAATAAACGCAGGCAAGAGCGTCATGGCAGAGGCAATGCCTTTCTGCCTTATGAGGGGATACGAGGATTATGTTGCAGAGCTAAGAATACCAGATACCGAAGTGGTAGAGATGTCTCTCATACTCAAGGATTACAAGAAAGCCAGGATTGGGTTTGCCAAGTCAAAATTTGAGCAGTGCAAACGATGCAAATATATGGGATCTTGCGAGGGACCATGGAAGGAATATCCCGAGAAGAGAGGCTCCTCAGAATTCGTTCCCGTGGGAGAGATGTGAATGCCTGAATTAAATGCTGTTCCTGATTTTGTAGAGAAGGCAATATTCCAGAAGAGGAAATGGATAAGCCTTACGGGCTTGTGCAATAACAACTGCATATTCTGCCTCGATGGGGACAGGACAGACAAATTCCTGAAGAGTGAAGATGAAATAAGAAAACAGATAGACAAAGGGAGAAGTGAGGGGGCTACGAAGCTTGTGCTAAGTGGAGGCGAGCCAACGATGCACCCAAAGCTTATTGATTTTATCAGGTATGGCAGAGAAAAGGGATACAGCAAGATACAGATAGTAAGCAATGGGAGGATGCTCGGTTACAGGTCTTTTGTCATGTCCCTCAAGGAGGCAGGGCTTGATGAAACAACATTTTCCATTCACGGCCATACAACGGAACTTCATGAGAGTCATACAAGGGTTCCGGGAAGTTTTGCTCAAATCACATCAGGCATACGGAACACCCTCGATGCTGGATTCATAGTGAACACTGATACTGTTGTGACAAAGATGAATTACATGCACCTTCCTGAGATAATATCCTTTCTCTACTCGCTTGGTGTGACAGAGGTTAATCTAATGAACCTGGTTCCCTTTGGAAACGCGTGGAATAACAAGAGCGTTGTTTTTTATGACTATGACAAAGTGATGCCATATGTGAGGAAGGTTATAGATTTCTGCGAAGAGAACAGGATGGTTCTGTGGCTGAGCAGGTTCCCTGCAGAATACATGGAAGGTTATGAGAAATACATAGAGAGTTACAAGAAGATAGCAGAGGATGTCATAGCAATAGGCGAAGATTTATTCAGGAACCCAGAATGCAGAGGGGAAAGATGCAGGTTCTGCGGGGTCTCCAGTGTGTGTGTTGACATAAGTAATATGCTGAATGGCAATCACAAGACCAGTGTACCAGATTATGATGCAATTGACTTCTGGGACATGTTTGATGAAGATAATACGAAAAGCATCACGGATGCGCTCCCTGATATTGTCGCCATGATGCGGAGAGACGTAAAACTCAGGCTCATTGGGATGCCCCCATGTGTGCTGCCTCCCGATATGTGGGAAAGGGTCTATCTAAAGAAACTTGTCCCTGAGTCAGGAATGGAATTTAATGATGCAGCAGAATTCATATGCAAGCGTAACATGATAAAAACCAAATCGTGCGAAGGGTGTTCGTTTTTTCATGATTGCCATGGGGTTTACAGGGAATATGCAAGGAAGTTTGGGTTCTCTGAACTGAAGAAAATCAAGTGCGAAGAGATAAGGATAACCCTTGAATGTAACCAGAAGTGCGTCTTCTGCAATACTGACAATACGACCAAGAATGTGATAATTGGTGATGATGAGATAACCGATACCATAGAGAAATGGCGTAAAAAAGGAATATGCTATATAATATTCAGCGGTGGCGAACCCACGCTGCATCCAAGGCTCCCCGAATTCATAAAACAGGCATCTGCCTTTTGTGTGAGGATTGATATACAGACGAATGCAGTTTTGCTGTCTGACAGAGGAATTGTGGACAGACTCAAGGAGTCAGGGCTTAGCAGCGCATTCGTATCGTTCCATTCCACAAGGGATAGCATCCACAGGAAATTGACACGCTCAGTAACGTTCGACAATGCAAATGCTGGTATCAAAAATATCATTGATGCTGGAATAAACACATCCATCAACATAGTCGTTAACAAGCTCAATTACAGAGAATTGCCGTTGATAGTCAGCTATATCAATGACAGTTTTCCTGGAATATCGTTTATATCATTCGCTTATGTGTGTCCTGTAAATGAGGCACTGAAGAACAAATGGGTCATACCAAAGATACGCGATACTGTCCCTTATCTGAAGAAGGCAATTGATTTATGCATGAAGAATGGCATAAAAGCGACAGTGCCTGCAAGATGCGGAATACCTGCCTGTCTCCTTCCTGGGTATGAAAGTTTTTTTGATGCAGTATATGATAAACAATCAAATGAAAGCGACAAGATAAAGAGAAAGGAATGTGCAGTATGCGAAAGGGATGCCATATGCGATGGCTTTTGGAAGGAATATGTGAACCTGTACGGATTTGAGTAACATGAATGTGCAACACGTTGAGGTCAATCTGGGAAAGGTATGCAACAATAGATGCAGGTTTTGCATGACCACCGAGGCAGACAGGCCTGTATTTGCGCCCAAGGAGAATGTCGTCAGAGAGATTGAGAAATATGCAAAGATGGGTTATGTCTCACTTGGCTTCCTCGGAGGGGAGCCCACTATATACCCCGGGATTGCAGGAATGATAAGACACGCAAGAGAAAGCGGCTTCATGGAGGTGCACATTGTCAGCAACGGAAGGAGATATGCAGACAGGGAATTCCTCGAGAGTTTGCTTGATGCAGGCGTGACCAGGTTCTCGGTTTCAATACACAGCCACCTACCTGAGGTGGAGGATTACCTTACCCGGGTGCAAGGGGGGTTTGAGCAGAAGCTGGAAGGGCTCGCAAATCTTATGGAATTCAGGACGCAGGGGAGAATAAGGGACAATATTGCTCTGAATATAGTTGTCACGAAGAAGAATTATAGCGAACTGCCGACCACTATTATGTTTTTCAGGAAAATGGGTTTCAGCGAATTCAGGTTTAATTTCATGAGGCCTGAGGGAAGGGCACTCTCCAATATGGATGACCTTTTTGTGTCATACACAGAATTCCAGCCAGTTCTTTCGAAAATAATCAGGATGAGGCTTGCGCTTGGGGTGGGAATATCACTTGAAGGGGTTCCATTTTGTGTGGCAATGCGGTCAGGAGCCGAGCACTTCGTGGGTGAGATACATGACCATATTAATATGGTTGTATCTTTCAATGACTTGGACGAATCCGGAAAGAGTATAAAGGAAACGTTTCTATGGAAAGAGAGGAGAGCAGAATCCAAGGTCAAGGCGCCCTTGTGCAGGAAATGCATATATTTCGATAAATGTGAGGGGATATATAAGGAATATTCGGAAAGGGCCGGATTCAAGGAACTTGAACCAGTAGTGCGTTGAGCTAAAATAAGAGAGATAAAATTACAATCAGTGATGATTTATATGACAAAATATGCCATGAAAGAAGTGGAGAGCAATGCCAAGGTAAATCTGGGGTATATACAAGTAACCAGGAAGTGCAACAGGAAGTGCGTATTCTGCTCGAATCCACATGTGGATGATGAGTTGACGCTTGATGAGATAAAAGAACAGATACATGATTACAGAAAAAAGGGTGTGAATGACATAGTATTCACAGGAGGAGAACCAACATTAAACAAGAATCTTTCAAATGCAATAGAATACTGCAAATCAATAGGCATTGATTGCAGAATAATAACGAACGGTATGGAACTTGCGAACCCGGAGTATGCAAAAAAGCTTGCAAAGGCGGGCCTTGAAAACGTGATGGTATCTATATACTCGCACGTTCCTGAGAAGGAGGAGAGACTCACTGACACGCCCGGGAGTTATGGCAAAACCCTTAAGGCAATAGAAAACGTTTCCATGCATATATGCTCTCCCAAGATAAACATTGCGATAAACTCACTGAACGCAAGGGACCTTGACAGGACAGTGAAGTTCCTTTGTGAAAGGTTTCCGGATATACCGCATTTCACTTTCAACTTCCTCGATCCTGGTGTAAAGGTAATGGACGGCAACGAATGGACAGTGCCCAGATACATTGACACCGAGATGAGCATACTCAGGACATTCAATTACCTTATTATGAAGGGGAAGACATTCAGGATAGAGCGGGTTCCCTTGTGTTACCTGCCTGGATTCGAGCACCTCTCGGCTGAGACCAGGAGGATTGTAAAGGAACAGGCCTACAGGTGCCTTTTCTTGGACGAGCCTGGAAGAGAACTCAGGGAGATAACAGATTTCTATTATGAGAAGGGTGAAGCATGCAAAAGCTGCTCACTGAATGACATATGCTGCGGACTGAATCCCAGGTATGTCAAGCTTTTCGGGGTGGGGGAGATATTCCCGGTGTTTACTGATAAGAAGAGGATAATAAAGAATGTTCTCAGTGGTATCGAATGAAAGGAAGGCTTTTGCTTGGAAGGGGAAACATGGTTTTTGAAGAGCCCGTTGGCTTTCCCGGCTCTGTGATTATAAGGGGTGTTTTGGACAAGCCATATATGCTCAGGCTGGCAAAGTCTGTTGGGCTGGCTGCTGGCAGAGGGGGAAAACTCATACGTGTTGAGTTGAAAGACAATGAATGTACTCACAAGAAAGGTAACAAAATACTCGCAGGTAAGGATATTGCTTTAATGGATTTTGCTTCCCAGAGAAGTTTTTTCAGAAAGATGCTCAAGGGGTTTACAGGAGTGGATATTCCTAGGGGCAACGCAGGAAAAGGGAAATCCAGTGTCCTTCTTTTCAGGAACATCATGAGCTCCCATGATAAGGAAAATGGAAGTATGTGGTACTCCCCTGGCACATTTCAGTTAATGTCTGCCCTGAAAATGAATGGTATAGATTTTTGCATATCCGATTCAAAGATATCTCTCGGAAATGGTTTCATTACAGACAAAGATAAATTAGAAGGGATTCTGTCTGATAATGAAGTGAACATTGTTGCAATAACGCTTTGCGAGGGTTATCTGGAAAAGGTAGCAGAGCTTGTAAGGTTCATAAAATCAAGGAGCAGGGCATTTATACTCCTAGGCGGGCCTATGCCGACACTCACACCCGAGCATGCGCTGGTGCACATACCAGAAGCGAACATGATTGTCCGGGGAGAAGGGGAAGAGATTCTACCAAAGATAGCGGAAATACTGGGTGATTTGTCTGCAGGAGAAGAGCTTGGGGAGGATGTTCTCGCAAAATTGTCTTCCCTTAGGGGGACTGTGTTTTGGAACAGAAACAGTCTTGTCTGCTGCAGTCTTGATGCTGTCAACGAGGCAGATTTTAATAAAAACAGACCGGATTTCTCCATTCTCCAGAAGGAGGATGTTAATAACGGGATTGTTTTGTTTACGTCAAGGGGGTGCAGGAACAACTGCATATTCTGCACCACGCCGGGCCGGGGAAGGTTCAGGGCAAGAGACTCTGCTTTGGTAAGGAAGGACCTTGACTCTTATGCAAACAGGCTTGCAGAACTCTTTCCTGAAGGAATCCCAGAACAGGCAAGGGCTGTTTCTTTCAATGACGACGATTTTTTTTCTGACCCCGAAAGGGCTGCTGGGATAATGGACCATTTCAGACAAATGCCGCTCAGTATAGGATTCATACAGGCAGGTATAAAGTCTTTCTTTGGTAGAGAGGGAAAGGAACTGAACAGCATAATAATAAACTCCCTTTCAAAAGATGTTTTTTACAGACCTGAAGGAAAGAAGACTGATATTTATATAGGAACAGAAAGCCTCAGTAATGAGGAATTGAGGCATTTGCGAAAGGGATACACGTTCGGGCAGATAAAAAAGGTCGTCAAGGCGTTATCAGAGCGCTCGATATACCAGTCGCATCACATCATGCTTTCAAACCCCTGGACGCGCCTAAGGGACATGAAAGAAAGCCTTGACAGGACGATAAAGCTTGGCAATGAACATGGTGAGTTCTTTTCGGTCCTTGAACCGCCAATAACCAACATGGTATCACTATATCCTTCAGACAGCTATGAAAAGCTTGTAAGGGAAGGTATGGACAAGCAACTTTCAATAAGGAAGATTCTCAGAATGCATGGTTTTCCTGAATATGACTATCCAGTTGTTGAAAAAGACATTCCGTGTGACAGGGATGCCGTACTTTTTCTGGAAAGCCTTCTGGGAAAGATAAAAGAGGGCAAACCCCTTATGGAGGCGATAATGGAAAAGGCTGGTTATTTGCCTGAGCGCATGTTCATAGAATCGCTTGTCAGAAAATCTGCAGAGGATGTTGCTTCTGGGGCGACCTCGGAAGCAATAAAGGCAATTCCCCAGGAACTGCGAAAAGAGCCATCAGAGGAATTGAAAAAAATGAATGAAATATCATCAGGCAGGCCGCCACTAATGGTGCTTGACGACTGCCTGTTCTATCTCACATACAAGAAGGAGAAGCTTCTTTTGGAGGGGTGTAACAGGGAACAGGCAGAGCTTCTGCAAGGGATTGTTTCAGACAACGCGGGATACCAATGCCTGATAGAGGACATGGTAAGAAGGGAGAAGGGGCTTGTTTCAGATAAGGAAACCGACAGGATATATCCCAGCCCGGACAGGCTGGTTGTAATGGCCACGCACAACTGCCAGTTAAGATGCAAATACTGCTCTGTGAGGAAGTTCCCTGCCAGAATGGAGAAGGAGACACTGTTCAAGGCAATAGAGCTTTTGTTCACATCAGCAAAGAAAGACCTGCAGTTGCAGTTTTTTGGAGGGGAGCCGCTGATTGAATTCGGACTGATAAAGGAAGGTGTGGAATATGCAAAGGAAATGATGAAAAGGCACGGAAAGAACGTAAAATTCATGCTCACCACGAATGGCATACTTCTAACCCCTGACAGGATAGAGTACTTAAAGAGGGAGGGCTTTATTGTAGAATTCAGCATTGATGGGGATGCGGAAACCCAGCTCAGAACAAGAAAGGCAGCTGACGGCAGGGACTATTACTCCCTAGTTGAGCAGAACCTCAGCAATGCAGTAAAAGCAGGGCTTGACTTCTATACGATAACAGTCGTGACACC
>DAOVFN010000067.1 GCA_030672885.1 Candidatus Aenigmatarchaeota archaeon
CCAGGCACCCGAGGTCTCGTTCCATTCATAGAGCCTGAGCGTGCTTTCCTGCATGTTTGCCGCAGAGACCTCGGCATCGGTGTAATGAAGCTTCAGGACCGCCCAGTCAAGGCTGCCTGTCAGGTCAGGGCTGGCCTCCACCTCCAGGTATTTCCCAAGGGCTGCCGCGCCTGTGTTCTGGCCTGCCGGGTTCACTGAATACAGGGCCATGCCGAGGGTGGCCCCTGTTACGTTCTGGGTGGTCATTATCTCCAGTGTCGCGTTCGTGGTGTTGGCCGCATATATAGTTGTGATGTTGCCTGCGCTGCTCGAGACAAATATGTTCGTGTACACGCCATCGGCCCCGCCGGTGGTATTGAATGTTATGTAGCCACCATAGGTGGTGTTGGAGTTGCCCGGAGAGTCAAATGCTGTTACGCTGTAATTCATGGTTCCCTCTGTCGTGATGGATGATATCTCGCCACCGAGCAGGCATCTCCAGCAGTCACCGCCCTCTGACATATCATATTCAAGGGAATAGTTGTAGCTGGAGTTGAACTCGGTCATGTTGTAGAGCACTACTTTCACTTGGCTCACGCCGCTCACATTATCGCTCACTTGGGCGAAGACAAGCGGTGCAATGCCTGAGCCAGACCCTATCGTTCCAGGTATAATCTCAATTCCTGTTATCACAGGAGGCACGGTATCCAGGGTGAAGCTGACAGATGTGGAATTGGGGCCTCCCCTGCTCTCATTGGCCCACACAGTGAGACTGTTCAGGCCCTGGAGAGTGGTGCATATCGTGGTGTTGGGGATGAAAGTCACATTGGTCCCGTTGGAGTTCAGCTGGTACCACCAGTTATAGGCTTCTGTGCTGGCCGAGACATTGAGCCGGAGCGTGCTGGTGCCGTATGTCGTGTTCCCAGGCAGGTCTATGCATACATCTGTGGCAGGCGGGGCATAGGTAAGGGGATGGTAATCATAAAGCGTTATGGTATGGCCTACGAGTGTTATTTGATGGGGGGAGTCACATGTGCCATCCCGATTGGAATCCATGCAGATGTCTGAATAGCATGTGCCGCTCTGGTTTGCCCAGTAGTTTCCGCCAAGGCAGCCAGACGCGTTTATTATGTTGCCTGCAGAGCAGTCCGGGGTGGTGTTGAAATAGGTGTTTGTGTTTTGTATGTACATGCTGTCATTGAAGTAATTGTTATAGAATGAATTATGATGGGACGACGGCATTACCATGACACCACCATACTGGACATTGCCCAATGTGCGGGAGTCGTTCATGACATTCCATCCCCCCAGGCCTTGGAACCGTATGCCGCATTTAGTGTTGTTCAGAAGCGTGAGGTTCGTAAAGGTGCTGTAGCCGCCCTCGACATAGATTCCCCGCGAATAGCCGCTTATGTTGCAGTTGCTTACTGTGTTGTGCTCAGCCCCGCTGCCCATATATATGCCGTCACCGCTGCCGCTTCCCTCAATCGGGTGGCCCTGGCAGTCGAATGCCTTGCTGGAGGCACTCCCAAAATCTATGCATGTGCCGCTGTCCGAAAGGGCTGAAGTGAGTTTTATGGTGCTGCCCTCTGGCAGGTTCTGGATGTAGCTCGAGCATTCCGAGCAGGAACTGCAAAGGTAGTCTGCTGTCTCGGTCGTGAACGTTGTGGTGTCATTCATGCCCATGTTGCCTGTTGTGTCATTGCAGTACACGACCAGGTAGTGCAGGCCCACCGAGGGGGTGAGCTGCGCAAACCAGTTGGTGAGGGAGTCGTTGGTGAGCGTGTTGTTTGCTCCGCCATCGAGGCTGTAGCCGCACCATGAGCCGTCCTCGTCAAGGGTGACGTTCAGGTCGACTGGCAGGCCCGGATAGTCCATGTTCAGGGGGCTGTCCACTGTTATAGTGGGCGGTGTTGTGTCGTCGATTGTGAACCAGGTTGTACTGTTCATGCCGAGGTTGCCCACTGTGTCATTGCAGTAGACAAAGAGCTGGAAGGTCCCGTCACTGCCTGTGTTCATGGTGGTGAACCAGTTGGTGAGGGAATCGTTGCTCAGGGTGTGATTGGTTCCGCTGTTCAGGTTATATCCGCACCAGACCGCGCTCTCGTTTGTCGTTGCATTGAGATTGATGCTCTGGGAGTCATAGCTCTGGTTCAGGGGGTTGCCTATTGCTATTGCCGGAGGCGTGCTGTCCACGGCACCCCCCCAGTGCGGGTAATGGTCAGCCATTTCCCCTGATGCGTTTCCTGATGTGCAGAACGTGTAGTTGCTGCAGAATCCGTCCCCCCTGTTGTAGCACAAATCCGAGTATCCTGTCCCATCATAGCTAGCCCAATAGTTGCCATATCCACCATAGTCAAGGGTGTAGTGACACCAATCGCATGGTGGAAGCCCATACCAATAGCTTCCTGCTGTCGGATTTGACACGCTTGTATTGAATGTGTTGTTCCAAAAGGTCTCATATACCCCATTGTCACCACATATCTTACGGTCATCAAGCTCGAAATAATTCCCGAATATGTTGTTGCTGTTCCCTCCTATATCAAAAGCAAATGCAAAATGTCCTGATGGCAGATCACCAACATCATTATTCGATATGTTGTTATGGCCTGCACCATTCTTGAGTTGGGCAAGCCCTACACCTCTCACAGTGCAGTTCTCAAGGTTGACATGGTTAGTGCCCTCCTGAAAGTCCACAAAAACGAAAGGGAAACCTTCCATATTATGACTGCATGTTATCAATGTGTCTTTGCTGTCGCACAATACAGTGAAATCATCCTTGCCTCCTGTCTCTATACAGCCCTCATTCATGTCAGATTCACCTATGGAACAGTCAAACCCGCTTGTCTGGACAAGGATGGTGTCCCCTGGATCAATATCATTTGCAATCTTGCTCGTGCAGCTGCTGCATGAATTGCATGTGTATGTGAGGTCTCCATATCTGAACCATATGGTCTCATTGAGCGCCATGTTCCCTGCTGTGTCGTTGCAGTATACACTGAGATGGTAGGTTCCTTTTGAGAGCGAACCCGCCCCCGCTGACCACGAGGTTGGCAACGTGCTGCTCATGGTGTGGTTGGCTCCCCCATTCAGGCTGTACATGCATATAGAAGCGTTCTCGCTTACGTTCACGCTTACGTTCACAGGCAGGCTGGAATATGTCTGGTTCAGAGGGCTGGTTATGGTTATGCCCGGCGGGGTGGTGTCATAGGTGAACACCACATAGCTATATTTCCGGTTCCCTGCAAGGTCATCGCAGTACACTGTAAGGTTATGTGTTCCCTCCGGCATGCCCAGGTCATTGTCATAGGGCGAGGGGAGCTGGTTGTCTACATACATCTCATAGAGGTTTCCATCACATGATGAGAAAGGATGGATTCCTGTCCAGTATATCTGTAAATTTACATAGCCGGTTCCGTTCGTGTAGTTCTGGAGATTCTCCATGATGACTGTGCTGTTCCGAATATTGCCAGAATCATCTCCTCCTGCAGTGAACCCTGCCAAGGAGACATAGGTGGAGCCGTTCCAGGCACGGATATGGAAATGCCCGCCGCCATTTGCCTTTGCATGGAAGGCCAGGGTATGGTTGCCGCCTGCATAGAAGTAATACGTGGTGTAGGTGTCATGATGCTCTGGGCTGCCGTAAGAGTACTTGTATATTGCACGGGTGCTGAAATCCCCGTCAGTGGCATTCTCCGGGTGAATTATCTCGACGCCTGTTGCGTTGGTCCCGTTATAGATGAGCTGGATGTTCGTCCATGTATAGGTATGGGTTCCGTCAGAGTAGACGCAGTCGTCAAGCCCTGAGACCTCGTCAGAGGCCGAGATGCTGACCTCTATGGGAAGGCTGTTATATGATGCGTTCAGGGGCATGGTTATGCTCACGTTCGGCGGGGTGGTGTCGTCTGCCGCGCTTGCGCCAAAATGCATAAGCGCCATGACAAAAAGATAACTAACAACAAGCCTAACCATATCGCCTTTGTCCAAACCTCTCATGCGCCTACCGCCTCTGTGTATTCACGAGACATCTCAATGCTATTTATCACACTGGTTTCGCGCATCGAATTTAATGATAGTTAAATAGAGAACCGATATAAACATGCTCTTGACTAAATGAATGGGAGTGCACCGATAGGATTATTTTGTGAACTGCCATGCCAGAAAGCAGTCACCGTACACCCTCATGGTAATCGCTTTAGTGTCTGGAATCCTCGTGCCAGACGGGCTGCCTGGTCTCTAATCCGGCTGCAGGGTTCAGATAATCGCTTATGACATCCAGCGCATGCTGAGCCTGGGGCCTGCGCTTCCTTCTGGACAGTACCAGCAGCACGACAAATAGTACGATTATGAATATCACTATTCCCACCAGCGGGACTGCCAGCGGTATGGGTGCCCCGGCAGGGCCATGCGTGCGGGTACATGCCTGGCTCTCTTCGGGCTTGTTCACCTCGGTCCCGCACGTGTTCAGGTCTGTGCACGTCCTTGCCTGGAGGCCATCAGGAGAGCACCCGGACCAGTCAGGACAGGTCCAGTTCTCTGCGCAGGCTGCTGGAGGTATATAG
>DAOVFN010000016.1 GCA_030672885.1 Candidatus Aenigmatarchaeota archaeon
GCCCTGTGCCTCTCCACCACCACAGCGGGCAGCACGTCATTCTCCCTGTCCGGGACAAGGAAGCGGCCATCGGACTCCATTACAGATGTCTCCCATCCGTCCGGCACCCGAATCACATTGACCTCTGTTCTCTTTCCAGCCATGACTTTCAAGCAGTCCCCTGACAATGGCGCGGTCCTTACCGATGACGATATGCCCCCAGGTATATCGATTCCACTGAACCCCCTGACAAGCCTTCTGTTCTCTGCCACCATCTCGCCGTCAACAAAGAGCGCGGCCACCCTGAAATCCCTGAGGTCATTGAGCACCGCAAAACACGCCCTGCTGCCCGGCCTCAGGCTCCCCAGACCCCGGAGCCCATAGTGCCTTGCTGGGTTTATGGTAACCATCATCAGGGCGTGCTCTGGCTTGATGCCAAGGGCAACCGCCCTTCTGAGAATCCTGTCCACATGCCCCTCCCTGATAATGGTCCCGGGATGTATGTCATCCGACACCAGGAACAGGCTGTCCACGGTATCCTTGTTCACGATACCTGCAAGGGCCTCCATGTTCCTCATGGACGAACCCTCCCTTATCATGATTTTCATTCCCAGGCCGAGCTTTTCCAGGGCCTCTTCCCTGCCCGTGCACTCGTGCTCAGTTGATATGCCCGCCCGGATGTATTTCTCCAGCGCCTTTCCTGACAGCCCCGGTGCATGGCCGTCCACTGGCTTGCCAGCCTCCTTTGCTGCTGCTATCTTGTCCATGACCACATTGTCACCGGCCACCACGCCAGGGAAGTTCATCATTTCCCCCAGGGCCACACACCTCTCGCTCTTCAGCAGCTCCCTGATATCCCCTGCTCCCAGCTCTGCGCCCGACGTCTCCATATGGGTGGCAGGAACGCATGACGGCGCGGTAAAGAAGACCTCCAGCGGGCCCTGTTCAGCATCCTTCATCATGAACCGGATTCCCTCGATACCCTTGACATTGGCTATCTCGTGCGGGTCAGTGACCACGGCCACGGTTCCGTGCGGAAGCACCGCCCTGGCAAAACCAGAGGGCGTCAGCATGGAACTCTCTATATGAACGTGCGCGTCAATGAACCCCGGGACAATGAACATGCCGGAGTAATCCAGGACCCTCCCAGGCCGCTCCCTGTCTTCCGGAGATGCGATCAGGCCGTCCCTGACAAGGAGCTCCCCCTCCCTTATCCTTCCTGTCTCCACATCCACAATCCTGCCCTTTACAGAGAACATATCCACACCTGTTGATGTATAGTATCGGACAAATCTTGTGCATCAGCACGAGAGTGCATGCACATCTGCTCTGACATAGCGTGTCAGGCAGTGCCTGCCAAAGGCAGCGCACTCTCGCATTGGCATGCAAGACTTTTTGGAATGATGTCCGGTACAACCAGCAAAGGACAATTTCCAATCCGTTATGCCCTTTACTATAATCTTTCTGATTCATGTTTAAATCATTGTTTCAGGGGCCATGGGGCCAACGCATTTAAATACCCTCCCCAATTCTAGTGTGCAGGGGACCTCCAACCACGGGGTTAGGCCTACCGTACCCTCGGGTGGCAAATGGTCTATACGGCCGGCTGTAGTCCACGGATGGTCTTGCTTCAGGAACACGGGTCCTTTCTGCCAACTGCGAAGCCCTGTCCCGCAGGGTTGTTGGTGCGGTGAACCGGGTCAGACGGGGAACCGAGCAGCTCTAAGCTGCGTTGATGATGCTTGCGGGGTTAACGGGGTGGAGGCGGCAGTGAGTTCAACCCGTGCCCTGGTGCATGGTCTACCATGGACACGTCCCCTGCTTTATGCTTTTAAGAGAAAAAAACACACTTTTATATATATTTTTCAATATTAAAAAGGTGAAACCATGTCAAAATACAGCTTTACCGTGATTATAGAGAAGGATGAAGACGGGATGTATGTAGCTGAGGTCCCAGACCTAAAGGGATGCTACACCCAGGGAGCTACACTGGAAGAGGTTCTGGCAAACATAAAGGAAGTAATCATGCTCTGCATTGAAACCCAAAGAGAGGAGATACTTCCTCATGAGTTCATAGGAGTACAGAGGGTTGAGGTTTCTGCATGAAGTTGCCTCCGGTAGAAGCCAAAATAATCATCAAGATTCTGCAAAACATGGGCTACCAGAAGATGGGACAGAGCGGGAGCCACATCCAGTTCAAGAACGAGAGGGGACAATAATCACAGTCTCTGTTCACCCAGGCAGAAAATTGGGGAGGGGGCTTCTCAGAAAGATTATCCGCGACCTGGAGATATCCAGAAAAGAATTTATTGAAATCCTTGGCAACATGTAATTGCATGGTCTACCATGGACATGTCCCCTGCTTTATGCTCTTTGTAACAGAAACAGCCCTTCTACATGAGCTTCTTGGTCAGCCCCATCAGCCTGGGCTTATTCATAAGCAGTTTGGCCAGCATCCTGAATCCCTTGGCCCGTGAGAACTCCACCATATCCTCACCCTTCAGGTTCTCAGCCAGCCAGTCGAGCTCGTCGTCCCTGAGTTCCTCCACGACCATCCTGAGTTTGAGCACCTTCTTGAGCATGTTGCCCCTCTCTTTCCACCACATATCGTTGTACCTGGAGAGAAACGTTTCTGAATAGTCCCTGGCATTCTTTGCCTCTGCAGCCACCTGACCGGCGAGCCTTCCACCCACAAATGCCTCGGCCATGCCGCCACCATGTATGGGATTGACCTGGTGGGCCGCGTCCCCGACCACCATAAAATTGTCAGTAACCATGCTCTCCATGAACCCGCCCACAGGGACGCCGCCTGAATTGACTTCCAGTATCGAGCCCTTCTTCAGTCCAGGCCTCTTATCTATGAAGTCCCTCAGGTAGTCAATCGCAGGCTTGCTGGAATATGGCCTCCTCACGCCAATCCCGACATTGGCTGTGTTCTCGTCCTTGGGAAATATCCATACATATCCCCCAGGCGCAACATCATTTCCGAAATATAGCTCTATCCTGTCCGGGTCTATATCAATCCCTGTCATCTCGAACTGGACACCGCTGGCTACGTCAGGGAGCTTCAGAGTGGTGTCGAGCCCTGCCTCCCTGGCCAGCATTGATTCGACCCCGTCTGCCGCTATTACGATGGGGGCCCTAACCTTCCATTTCCTGCCGTTGGATTCCAGTTCCACGCCCGATATAATCCAGTCCTCCCGGAGCAGTCCAACCACCTCGGTCTTGGACATTATCCTGGCTCCGGCCTTTACTGCCATGCCTGCCAGGTATTTGTCAAATAATTTCCTCTCAATCACCCATCCTTCGGGACTGTCCTTGTAGTCAATCCTTACGAATGTGCCATTGGGCGCATAGCATGTGGCTCCCTTTATCTCACGCCTTATCCACATGGGATTAGGCTCTATGCCAATCCTCTTGGCAGCGTTCTTTGACAGGCCTTCCCCACACCTCTTGGGCGAGCCTATCTCCTGTCTCTTCTCGAGCATGAGGACTCTGAGACCCCTCTTCGCAGCCTCCAGCGCGGCACCGGAGCCACCCGGACCGGCACCCACTATTACAACATCATACCTTTCCATATCAGTCCTCCAGCTTAAGCGCCCCCACAGGGCAGAACCTGACGCATATCCCGCACTTGGTGCACTTATCCGGGTCGCACTCTATCCCGTGCTCTGTGAGTTTCAGTGCCGACTGCGGGCACACAGCCACACACCCCGAGCACCTCAAGCATATCTTCTTGTCAGCCTTTACCATGAGAACACCATGTACTGTGTTTCTTTAGGGTTTATAACATTAATTCTTTATAAACAGAATGAGCGTGTCTAAGTATTCACTCATGCTATCGTTCCTGGAATGGTAGTTTTTCAACTTGCTGCCATGCCACAATCTGGATTTTTTTTCTATGCATCCTGGTTTTATACCAGAAACCCATTAGCATATTGCCTGACTAATTCGGCACGCCCTAAACAGAAACGTATAGATACACCTGCCCGGAGATAAAATAAAGAAAAAAAAAGGGATAATTGCATCGCTATGCAATTTATTTCAATATGGTGTCCGTATTGGGCTTACGCTGCTGGTGTTCTTGCGGTGTTATAGATAGCCTTAAGTGCCACAATGAGCGCTGCTGGGGCAACGAATGCCGCCAGGTACATCACCATTGAGGCAAGATAGGCACCTATCATTGGTATGGTTGCAAGGTTGGCCGCTCCCACGGCAACCAAAGCGATTGCCGCTATAAGGAAATCGGTTACTTGTTTTGCACCAATGTTAAGGAAACCTACCACCAGACCCAGCACGACAAGGACCACTGCCATGTAACCTGTTGTTATTACATCGAGTGAACCCGCTGCCAGTCCGGCTATAATGGCTATTAATACACCCAAGATGAAAGCCCAACTTCCTAGAGAGTTGTTCATTTCCATCAAGCCACCTGTATATACTTATCCCAACCTGCTTATAAGTATTGTTCGACAAAGGACGTTATTTTACCTGGGGCCCTACAGATATACTTCGATTGCCGCACCCAGGAATATCAGGAACACTCCGAGCATGAGTATCTTCATGCTGTCCAGGATAATCACCCTGAGCACCTTTTTGTCGTTCTTCCTGAGCACGGCGGCGGATATTATCCCGCCTGCAAGCCCTGCGCAGAGGTATCCCCCTATCTCGGGTATGCCGTGCGGAAGAAAGAACATACTCCACCATGGTATCTCAAGCACATGCTTCGATAGCTGGCTTATATATACACCAAGTATCGAGGCATTCCATGCGATAATGAACACAGCGCCTGCCCCAAAAAAGAGCGAGAACATGAAGGCGAATACCGTTACCTGCATGTTATTGGTGAATACCCTGGCAAAGCTCCCGAAGTCCCCATGCGTGAGGGCTCCGGAAACCCCTTGTATCTGGTTTATCTTGGATGACTGCACCTGGAAGAAATCCCCCGGCAGGACAAATGCCCACACCGAGAACGCCAGTGTCAGGCCGGCAAAATACAGCATTAAGATCATGATATAGCTTCTGTGCTTCTCCCAGAAGCTGCTCTGGTGGAACTTCTTTATGGCCACCTCCTCGAGCCTCTCTTCCTTCTTTATCATGAGCGTGATGAAGTATGCCGAGGGGATTATCACAAAGAGGACCGTGAATATGCCAGAGAGATTGAACCACTGCCCGGCTATGTTCACCCTGTACGCCAGCTGGGCGCTTATGAGGACCGCTATGCTGGCCAGGATGACCGCCCAAACGAACATCTTCCAGGGCTTCCTCACGATCTCTTCGAAGCTCATAAGGGACTCGAACATAATATTATTATTGTATGCCACAAATAAATCAGTATGCCCTGTGCAGCCCCAAAACAAAGGAAGAGTGCGAGAAGAGTATCGGGAGCGTGGATTCACCTCGCCATAACAATTTATTCAGGCCCGGTCAATAATGAAACATGCCCATGAAGAAGAGCAGGTTTCTCGCCGATGAGACCGCTCCCGGAAAGGTCATCAGCACGCTTTCTAAATACGTTCTTGTCGATGGATTCCACATAGTCATTGACCTCGAAAGGTCAGCGGGATCTTATATGGTTGATGCAAGAACAGGGAAGAAATACCTCGACATGTACACTTATTTCTCCACCCTTCCCGTCGGGCATAACCACCCCAAGCTCAGGGACAAGGCTTTCCTGCGGGAGCTGAAGGCGGCTGCACTTGAGAACCCGACAAACTCTGACGTCTACACTGAGGAATATGCAAGCTTTGTCAGCACGTTCAATAGATACGCAAAGCCGGCGCACATGAAGCACCTCTTCTTTATATCGGGTGGCGCTCTGGCAGTCGAAAACGTCCTGAAAGCAGCCATGGACTGGAAGGTGAGGAAGAATTTTTCGAATGGTGCGAAGCGCGAACTGGGGAAAAAAGTGATACATTTCAGGGATGCATTCCACGGCAGGTCAGGATACACGCTTTCCCTCACCAACACCGCGGATACAAAGATAAAATATTTCCCGAAGTTCAGCTGGCCGAGGGTTCTGAACCCCAAGCTGAGGTTCCCTGTAACAGGCCAGGTTCTGAAGGAAGTCAAAGATGCCGAAAGGAAATCACTCGATCAGATAAGGTCTGCCATAAAGAGATATCCGAAGGGTATTGCATGCGTCATGTTCGAGCCCATACAGGGCGAGGGAGGAGACAACCATTTTCGAAAAGAATACATGCAGGCAGTCGAGGAGATATGCAGGAAGAACGATATTCTGTTCTGCCTGGACGAGGTGCAGACTGGATTCGGATCCACAGGAAAGATGTGGGGATTCGAGCACCACGGAGTAAAGCCCGACATGATAGCTTTTGGAAAGAAAGCCCAGGTGTGCGGCATGATGGCAGGGAAGAGTATTGACGAGGTCGAGGACAACGTGTTCCACGTATCGAGCAGGATAAACTCGACGTGGGGAGGAAACCTCGTGGACATGGTGAGGGGAAGACGCTATCTGGAAATAATGGTGGAGGACAATCTCGTTCAGAACGCTGCGGATATGGGCAAATATTTCATTAAGCGTCTCTGGGAGCTTGCCGAAAAACATGAGAAGATATCGAACGTCCGCGGCAAGGGATGTTTCATCGCATTTGAGATGCCCAGCAAGAAGCAGAGGGATTCCCTCCGCATGAATTGCTGGAAGAACGGCTTCGCCATACTGGCTTCCTGGCCGAAGTCCATACGCTTCCGGCCACCCCTGACGGTCAACGAGAATGAGATAGATGAGGCAATGGATAAGCTGGAGAAGTCATTGAAGTTCTAATGCCCTCGGCCTGCATGAATCATTTGAACTTTGAATTTATGCATACAACATTCCTGATTTGAAAACCGATATCAAATATGCACGTCTGTTAATGCCATTTGCTTATCCTGTACATGTAAAATCAAGTCTCAACCATCGGCACAAACGTGCCCTGAAACAAAGTGGTTATTTAAGCCTGTTCCATCATAAAATATTAAGCATATGGCAAAACTGGAAAGGATTGTTCTTCAGGGATTCAAGTCATTCAAGAGAAAGACCTCAATACCGTTTCCCACAGGATTCTCTGTCATTACCGGGCCAAATGGCTCTGGAAAATCAAATATTGGAGATGCTGTGGCGTTTGTTCTAGGGAAATCTTCCAGCAAGGCCCTCAGGGCCAAGAAGTCCCAGGACCTGATTTTCCACGGAAGCCAGAGGAAATCCGGGTCAGACCACGCCAAGGTCTCTATGTATTTTGACAACTCGTCCAAAACACTCCCCCTCGATGAGCCCACTGTCTCCATAAGCAGGAGGATAAACAAAAAGGGAGTCTCCACATACAGAATGAACAGCAGGGTGGTCACGCGCCAGCAGATTGTGGACATGTTCGCGCTGGCCGGCGTCTCTGCTGACGGCCACAACATAATCCAGCAGGGCGACGTGAACAAGATAGTCGAGATGGACTCCGAACAGAGGAGGCAGATAATAGACGAGATATCCGGCATCTCAGAGTTCGACGAAAAGAAGACCAAGGCCGAAAAGGAGCTCGCCAGGATAGAGGAGCGTGTGAGGGAGGCCGAGATACTGATAAACGAGAAGGCCGGCATCATGGACAAGCTCAGGGCCGAGAGGGACGCCGCCATGATATACAGGGACCTCGAATCCAGGCTCGCCGGGATAAGGTCCGCCCTCGTATGGAAGGAGTTCTCCGGCACCAAAAAGAGCATGGAGTCCATAGAAAAGGAGCTCAGTGAAAAGGAGGCCCGGCTCAGTGCACTGGAAAAGGAGATACATGAATATGACAATCGCCTCCGGGATGAGGAAAACAAGCTCGATGAGCTCACCAAAAAGGTGCTCAAGGCCTCTGACCAGATAGATGTCACGAGAAAGATAGAGAAACTGAGGGGCGAGATAGAGAGGAAGCGCGACAGGATAGACTCCGACAGGCGCGAGATGGAGAGGCTCGACAACATCATAGAAAAGATTACCAGCATAGGCTCCGGGAGCAATCCCGCAATGCAGGCCGTCAGGGACATGCCCGGCGTGGAGGGCCCCATGTCCGAGCTCATCATGGTGCCTCCTGAATACAGGCTGGCTGTGGAGGTCGCTGCCGGTTCCCACCTGAGGGACGTGGTTGTAGACTCTATGAACAACGCTGTCCGGTGCGTCAAGCACCTCAAGTCCAACAAGATAGGCAGGGTAAGGTTCCTGCCCATGGACAGGATCAGGAGCCTTCCCATGAAACCCCTTCCCACGGGGGCAATAGGCTGGCTGTCAGAGCTCATACAGCACGATCCCATATATGACGGCATTATCAATTATGTGTTCTCCAGCACGGCAGCTGTCAAGGACATCGACAGGGCCAATGCCATAGCCAGGACCGCCAGGGTAAGGATGGTGAGCCTGGACGGTGACATCATGGAGTCCTCTGGTGCGATAACAGGCGGGTACTACAGGAAGAGGTCCCAGGCAGGTCACGAGACAGGCAGATACCAGGACGAAAAGAAGCAGCTCGCCAGGGAGATAGAGAGCATTGAGGCCAGTCTCAAGGGCATGAACATGGACCTCGAGATACTCGCAGAAAAAGAGAAGAGGACCAAGACAACAAATCTCGAGAGGGAGAGGGTAAGGCTCGATGAGTCGCTCAGGAGAATCAGGGAGGAGCGCAAGGAAGCCTATGAGAAGCGGCTTGTTATCCAGCAGGAAGTGGGCAGGATGAACGTAAACAACGCCAAGCTCGAAGCAAGATTTGACAACCTCAAGCTCCAGTGGGAGCAGCGGTCTGACATGGACGGGAACGCAGAGAAGAAGAACAAGGGCTATCCCAAGGAAATCGAGGAATATGTCAAGACAGGGACGGCACGGCTCAGTGACATGGAGCGGGAGGCCATAATACAGATACAGAACCTCGGGCCCATAAATCTCAAGTCAGTCGATGATTTCGAGACACTCAGGACAGAATTCGAGGACTTCAGGGAAAAGGTGGACAGGATAATCAGGGAAAAGGACGCCATAGTAAAAACCGTGAGCAAGATAGAAGAGAAGAGGCTCGAGACATTCGACAAATGCCTCGGGGAGATATCCAGGAACTTCAAGGTGGTCTTCAGGGAACTGACAAGCGGTGACGCGAAGCTGGTTCTGGACAACCCGAACGACCTGGGCTCAGGCCTCATGATAAAGGCCCAGCCACCTGGCAAGAATCTCCTCAATATAGACAGCATGTCGGGCGGCGAGAAGACCCTGACAGCGTTCACATTCCTCTTTGCCATCCAGAGGTGCAGGCCCAGCCCGTTCTATATCCTTGACGAGGCCGATGCCGCCCTGGACAGGATCAACACCAAAAAGGTAGCAGACCTCATAAGGAAGCAGTCCCAGATGGCGCAATTCATAGTGATATCGCACAATGACGCCCTGGTCAAGGACGCCGACCAGGTCTATGGTATCTCCATGGAATACGGGGAATCCAAGATAATAGGCATAGAGCTTCCAACAGAAAGCAGTGAAACCAAGAACAACTGATGCGCGCTTTCCCCGAAAGGACGGGCGGTCACTTCTTTCTATCCTTATTCAGTTCCTTGAGCTTGACCTCGATCTCAGTCAGCTCTGACTCATACTTCTCCATGAGCCTCTTATAGGCGCCCTCGTCTATCTTCTTTCTGAGGTACTTGTGCTTGAGCTCCTTCTGTATCTCAACTATCTCATACCTCCTGTTACTCATTGTGGTTGCCATGTGGGTGCTCAGTTTTTTCATGCCCGAGAACACGACAAGAAACGACAGCGAGAGCCCGACATACAGTATGATATAACCAGCGGCCGCCATCACGCCGATGATGGGAGTGAACCAGAATGCCATGGCGAATATCAGCCCGGATGTTATGAAGCACATGGCCCAGATGACCTGGAGCTTCTCATCATATCTCATATTAAAACATTGGCGCGTGCGCTTAAATAAACTCCAACCAGCCAATTCCGCGCCAACCCCAGCCATTTAAATTAGTTTTTCACCATAATTCTTCATGGATTCTGGACCGGTTTCTGGCAATTCGGGCAGCATACTCAATGGCTGGCCCAAAGTC
>DAOVFN010000070.1 GCA_030672885.1 Candidatus Aenigmatarchaeota archaeon
CCCCTGTGGCGCAATGTGGGTGCTAATGAGAGCTTGATATACAACAACCACTCGGTCAGGCTTTATGCGCAGGGATATGACAGCGTCGGCCTGTGGGAGGCCTTGCTGGGCACGAACGAGTCAGGGACATGGGTGAACCACTCCGGTGTTTACGGCTCTCCCCTGGATTTGGGGAACGTTACCTCTTGGGTATACTCGAACTTCAGTTGGTCTAACGAGAGCTTTATCGGAGAACTCTGGTTTGAGATATGGTATCGGGACAACTCATCTAACTGGAACGTCACGGACAGGTATATGATGACTGTCAAGGACTCTCACCTGCCTGAGATAGACCTGGCGAGCCCTGGCAATGACACCTGGAACGACTCCCTGACTATTCAGTTTGCATACACACCCAGAACCAATGATGATTTTGCTGGCTGCTATCTCTGGACCGATGGGGGTGGCTGGTCGCTCAAGGAATACAATGCGACGGCGGTGAACAACAATTCTGTAAATTACATAACAGAGGCCTTTGGGTCGGACGGGACATATATGTGGGCTGTCCAGTGCAATGACTCTTCAGGGAACTACAACATATCTGAGAATTGGACCTTGAGGATTGACGCCACATATCCCACTATGGTGATTTATGAACCGCAGAACGAGACGTACAATGTCACTAGCATGTGGCTTAACTTCACGTCTGATGAACCTAACAACGATACATGTTGGTATCAGTACAACGGGATTAACACGACACTGTCAGACTGCGGGAACACGTCCTTCACCGGGCTTGACAACCAGCTATCGGCATTAGTACTCTGGATAAACGACAGTGCGGGAAACATCAACTACACCAAAAGGTCTTTCACTGTGGATACGCTCAGGCCTAACTACACGAGCGTGGCTGGCGATACCAGCGGGGATATAGGAGAGGGTGATTTCGCAACCGCCTCTGTGTACTGGGAGGACAGCATGGGAATGGATTACGCAGTTGTCAGGACAAACAAGAGCGGGAGCTATACGAACGGGAATGAATATCACTTCTCATCGGTCTCTGGGTGGGCCAACATGAGTATTGATACCACCGGTCATTATGGAGAGCTAATATGCTGGGTTCAGTGGGGCATTGACATGGGAGGCAACTGGAACACCAGCATGCAGGAGGGGGTTTACTGTTTCGACGTGACTTCAGGGATCCAGAAGAAGTCAATATACTGCGAGGACTGCACAGGATGCTCCACTGGATGCAGCCTGACTGATTCACAATGCCAGAATGCTCCTGACGGTGTGCAGTCCTATGCTTCAGGGTTGTGGGCCTCAAACAACATAAACTGGGATTTCATAATGGAGAATTCTTCTGAAACAGGGGAGTTCAAGTACGCAAACCTGACCATCTACAACTTCAGGGTGTCCTCTGCTGTTGATGACACAAGCCTGTTCCAGTACAGCCCGGATGATGGCCAGAGCTGGAATACCCTCGAAACCTGGACCCAGGCAACCTATCCAACCAGCAACACCAACAAGACCTACAATGTCCCAGTGGTTAATTCGTGGTCTGCTGTGAACCAGACCATGTTCAGGATAGCGGGCGGGACGAAATCGGGCCAGGGAGATACCTGGACATGGTATGTGGATGCAGTCGAGCTGAGGATTTCTTACGATGACACGCCTCCCGTGCGTAGCCTCGAGCAGGACAACTCCACAGAGGGAATCTACCACGGCGACACTGTCAACGTCTCGGTGCAGTGGTACGATGTTTCCAGCGATTTGGATACGGCAATACTGAGGACGAATGAAACATCGGGCTGGAATAGCAGGGATTATTATGAATTCTCAACAAAGCCGCAGTATGCAAACTTTTCCATAGACACGTATGGCCACGCAGGAGAGACCATATGCTGGGTCCAGTGGGCGAATGATACTGCAGGCAACCTGAATAATTCAATGCCACAGAGCAAGCACTGCTTTGACGTTCCCAGGCCCTATCTTGAGGTCCAGCTAATCGTGCCCATTGACAACCATCTTGTTGCCAGCAACGTGACCTTCCTTGTCAATGCCACGGTTACGTGCAGGGCCTCTGACTGCGGAAACGTGAGCGGAAAGGCAAGATACAACTCCACCTCCCAGTATCCGGACACCGACATACCCACATCAGAATCCCAGCCGTTCTACATAACCGATAACGATAATCCCCTGAACTGCAGCACCAACAATCTGGACATGGACGAGTACTGCAACCTTACCTGGCAGGTGAACGCCACAGGGGACATAGGCTCCAGCTACAAGATAGGGGTGCTGTTTGAATCAGAGGAGGCTTATGTTTATACAAACACCACAGAAAACAACACTGTCAGCATAATCTCATGCATCATGGACATAACCCTGCAGTGGGACAACGTGAGTTTTGAGCCCATTGAGCCGGGGGAGAGGAGCAACGCAACAGGAAACCAAGACAATCTCTACAACATAACGGTGGAGCCCATAACCACCTGCAATGTGGACCTCTATGGCAGGGCCGATGACATGGATAGGAAGGAGGGCGGCGGCTACACCATAGGTGCCGGGAACATCGGCTTCAGCAACACCACGAATGACTATAGTGAGGGGCATGAGATGAGCACGAGCTGGGTGCTGTTCGGCCAGGTAATGCCCCCTGATTCCAACCTGACCACATACTACTGGATTGATGTGCCTGAAAGCATGATGGAAGGGGACTACAACTCGACCCTCTATATAGAGGTTGTGGAGGGGGGAGAGGAAGCATGATGGACAGGAGATTGCTCGGGGCTGTGATTCTGGCCCTGGTTGTGGCAGGAATGGCGGGCCAGGCCCAGGCCAGGATATCCCTGGGGAGCGCGCAGGACAGCAAGCATGCCATCATAAAACAGGGTGAAGAGACATCCTTCAGGATATTCCTGTTCAATGTTCACCAGGAAGATGACCTGGAGATATACATGGGGGTGTATGATGACGGCGGGCTCTCTGTCCAGGTGGAGCCTGAAAGGCTCACCATCCCATATACAGAGCTGGGGCGCTGCACTGAAAGCGAACCTGGATTTGTCTATATAGGAACCCCCCGGGGAGATGTCAAGGCCAAGGCCGTGAGCGTGAGCGTATCGGTTCCGCTCAAGGCAGAGTTTGGGGAGCATAAAGTAGCTGTCTTTGCAGCAACTGAGAGGCAGGAGGGGACACTGGCCACTGCCCAAATCAGGAAGTTCTATTTCGTCGTGGATGTAGAGGAAGGTACGGGCATCGGTCTGGGTGAGGAAATGCGGACAGAAGCGGATGAGGAGAACGGGGAGCCGGACACCGGCACGCCAGAAAAGACCAGGGGAGAGGAGGAACCCAAGAAGCCCAAAGGTCCTGATGAAGGGAGCGGCACGGACGGCTCAATCACAGGCGCTGTTACGGGCATCCCTGTGTTTGGCCCCTATGTACTCGCGGTTGTGCTCCTGGCGTTCCTCGTGCTGAGGCGCCTGAAAAGGATATAATGTTTGGAGGGGTAATAATTAACATGCATGCGGTTTTTGGTGGGGGGTCCCCGGCGAGGAAGCAGGTCCTGCTGGCTTTCCTGGCTGTTGCTGCGCTTATGCTGGTTGTCAGCCAGTTCACGGGTCTGATTACCAACCTGGTCAGCATAGCCATAAGCGTTGCCGCATCAAGCCAGGCAAACATCTGTATAATAAGCGCCCCAGGAACCGTGATGCAGGACGAGCAGGCGGAATTCTCTATTGCGCTGGACAGCATCGGCAGCGAGCCCCTAGACGGAGCAATATATATCGAGATACGCGACGTGGCCAACAACACAGTGGACTCCTTTAATTCAAGCGCATATTCTGTTCAGTCCGGGAGCTACATCACAGACACCATAAAATGGTATGCATCGCAGCCCCTTGGCAACTACACCCTCGTGGCATGGGACAACTATACGAACACCACGGACGTGGACAGCGTTAATTTCAGTCTCGTGTGCGCGGCCGGGACATATAGGTGCTTCGGGGACGAGAGAATGCTGTGCAATGAGACTTCATGGGATCTGGTCGAGGTGTGCGCATATGGCTGCCAGGACGGCGCATGTCTTTCTGCCCCGCCAAGCGAGGGCGGTCCGTCAGGGGGGCCGGGTGGGCCATCATATGACATGGGCATGGAATATGATGCTGTGTTCAGGGCCACCCAGGGAATCAACTATACCTATATCTTCAGGATCACGAACAACGGCAGGGCCCCGCTCACGAATATTTCCATAAGGGCATGGTCAGAAAGCATCACCGTGCAGGTGCCTGATATCGTGGTGCGTGTCCTTGCCCCAGGGGAATCCGTCAGCCTTATCCTGGATCTGGATGTGCCGGTTCTGCTGCTTGGCGACTACGATGTCTCATGGGAGGTGCGCTCACAGGAAACCACAAAAAGCGGCATGATCGTGGTAAGG
>DAOVFN010000061.1 GCA_030672885.1 Candidatus Aenigmatarchaeota archaeon
AGACGTAGGAGCGTTTGCAATGCTCCGTAGTTGCTGGCAATGTCACTCAATGCTTAAAAGAGTTACTGTCATTATTCACGTATTGGTGATTTAATGACAAAAACTGAAATATTATATAATCGCTGGGATCCAAATTTACCTGGGGCAAGGTATGTTGCTATACAGACTAACACAGATAACCCCTATGTATTGGACACATACTTCACGATGGAAGAAGTTCCACAATTAGATATGGACGTGGCTTTGTTAAACAGGGATCAGGCTTTCAGATTATTCAAATTCAAGAAAGCAAACTTATCTGAAATGGGTCAATGAATAGTTGCCAGCAACTACGCCCAACACAAATTCAACGGCAAAGCTATCCAATTAGTGCATTTTCCCCAAATCTTCTTACAGTCAATATTTATTAAATAAATGGCAACCTAATAAGAATATGGCAGAAACAGATATCTTAATTATTGGCGGCGGCCCGGCAGGCATCGTTACTGCGGTCACTGCCAGAAAAAACAACCCATCCAAAAGGATTACTTTGGTCCGGGATAAGGAGAGGGAAGTCATTCCGTGCAGCATCCCCTATATCTTTAATCGAATGGGTTCTGTTGAAGAGAGCCTGGTGTCAGATGAGCCCCTGGAAGCAAACAAAATCGATTTGTTAATCGGCAGGGCCACAGGGATTGACACTGCCAATAAAGAAGTTGCTCTTAAAGGCGGCAAAAAAATAAGTTACGACAAGCTGGTCCTGGCAACCGGCTCAGGACCCATCTTAATCCCAATCAAGGGAATCGACAAAAAGGGGGTTTGGCATATCAAAAAGGATATCCAGTACTTAAGGGAACTGCGCCAGGCAGTGCTGAAGTCAAGGAACATCGTAATCATTGGCGGGGGGTTCATTGGTGTTGAGGTGGCAGAAGAGCTAAGCCGCATAGACGGGCTGAATATCAGCATCATTGAAAGACTGGATCATTGCCTAATAGCGACTTTTGATGAAGAATTTGCCGTTGCCGCAGAAGAGATGCTAAAGCATGGAGGAGTCAGAATACATACAAAATGCACGGTGAACGAGATAGCTGGTGATAACAGAGTGGAATCCGTGAAACTGGATAATGGAAAAAATATCCCCGCGGATTTGGTCATATTATCCATAGGCGCAAAACCCAATACAAATTTAGCTAAAGATGCGGGAATCAGGATAGGCACATGCGGGGGAATCTGGGTCGATAAACACATGAGAACAGATGCCCCGGAGGTCTTTGCAGTTGGGGATTGCACAGAAACCAGGGACTTTTTCACCGGGAAGCCTGTTCCAGGGATGCTTGCATCAGCCGCTGCCACAGCAGCAAGAATAGCAGGCAGTAATCTGTACCGGACAGTGGATTTGAAAGAAAACAGGGGAATGTTGTTTGCATTCTCTACCTATGTCAACGGTCTGGTTCTGGGGGGAACCGGAATCACAGAAAACAGGGCCAAAGCGGATGGCCTTGATATGGTCGTGGGCACAAGCGAGTGTCCCGGTCATCATCCAGGAACCCTGCCGGACACCGGAAGCATCAGGGTCAAGCTTATCTTCTCTAAGTCATCCAAGCTTCTCCTGGGGGCGCAGGTAATGTGCCCGGAAAGCACAAGCGAGATGACGAACACCCTTGCGCTGGCCATACAAAAGGATACCACTGTTCATGATCTCAGTGCTTTGCAGGCTTCTACACATCCCCTTTTAACGGCGTCGCCAACCATTTACCCACTAGTGATGGCCGCTCAATCCGCATTGGCTAAAATGGACTGATCAAGAGCCTGGCAGGATTTCGCGAACACCGTTGTCCTAAGAAAAACTCATCATGCACTGGGCATCCCAAGGAAATGATTCCTGTCCCTTGCCGGTGGTCCTGATGTGTTATCCAGAATGCGAAGCACTACCAGCATGGGAGACTTTGCAGTCCTTTTCTGGAATCACGTCTATGCCTATGCTCTCCAGGTTCTTTTTGAATTTATGCAGCGCAGCATGGATTGATTCCACATTCTGGGCACCTGTGCATATTATCCTGCCTGAACTAAAGAGCAGGAACGCAACCCTTGGATCGGTTATCCTGTAGACGAGTCCCGGGAACTGCTCTGGTTCGTATTCAGAGTTCTCCAATGCTAATGCAATCTTTTCCAGATTGAGTTTTGCCTTAATTTTAGAGGATGCCACCATGTTCTCCACCTTTATACCGAATTTCTTCGGCATCTCTATGCCGACTTCCCTGATTTTGTCTACTATCTTATGCATTGCTATATCAAGGTCCTCAAGGGATTTCGTGCCTGTGCAGACAATTTTTCCCTGGGAGAATATTAGCGCAGTGGCCCTTGGGTTATTCATTCTGTATATCAGACCAGGAAAAGTTTCTGGTTGCCATTCTGTGCCTTCGACCCTTTCCAGAAGCGTGCTCAGCTTTACTGGTTTGCCAAGGGATGTGAAAGCGACAATGTTCTGTATCTTGACGTCGAATTCGTTTTTCATACATTACTTTTGAGTATAGAGAAGCTTAAAGCTTTGTTTATTTTAACTGCTCCAAAACCAGACCAGACAAAGAGAAAACACCAGCTCCATGCACTTTCCGTCGAATGCGTTATAATATGCCTCCTTGCAACCGCTGGCTTCAGTCAGCGGTCTTGTGCATCAGCAGAAGAGATGAATGCGCAACTCTCGCAGCGCCGCTGCAAGATCATCGTCTCACTGTGCATAGAACGATGAGACGTCTCTGCGACAATATCATTGGAGACGCAGGCATCCTGCTTATCCGAGTCCATGCTCTTCATGTACTGATAATGTGCCGGGATGGATTATGCGCCCTGCATCATTTCCCTTCTGGTTCCTCTGTCGCAAAGACCCTTGTCATCATCAGCGTTATGACAACGACTATCACAGTCACCCCCAGGGCCGCCAGCGTAAGGTTCATGGGCCCCTCAGCGCCTTCATAGAACGGCTTGAGCCACGCTGTGATCGCATCCTTCCATACAAGGGCTGCCACAAAACCCAGGGCAGCTGTCATAAGGGTAAGGGTCTGCTTCTTGATTTCGCCGATTACTTGCTTCATTCTATTCCTCCTTTACTTAGAATCTACCTGGTCACCTCTTGAGTTCTGGAGTTAAATCATTCCCCCCAGGCAGGCATCATATTCTCTCTCTGGCCTTGTGGAAATCCAGCTTCACCACAGAGTCTCTGTTAAGCTCCAGCCAGGTATTTGCTTCTGAGCCGAACCCAGCGTTTATGCAGAGAGTCTTTCCCAGCATATCCCTTCCCTGGCTCTCGTGCATGTGCCCTCCTATGCACACCATGGGATGGAACCTCTCGATGAGCTTCCTGGCAACAAGTGAGCCGAAGTGCATCCCGAACCTCGGTGAGGTCTTATCCTTTATCATGTCAAGTCCTGTATTGAACGGGACGTTATGCGTCAGGAGGATTACAGGTCTCGTGGCCTCCCTGAAGAGCATGGAGATTGCCTCTAATATTGCATCGTAATCCATCTTCAGCAGCCTGAGCTCTTCTTTATCGAGCCTTTCCGGTTCACTCTTGTGCTGCGGGTATTCAGGACCTGAGGACAGGCCGTAACCGATTATCTGGTGCTCTCCTGTGTCAATCATTGAATAGTGGATATTGGTTATGTTCTCCAGGTCATTTATCATATCGTCAAAGAGGTTCCGGCCGATTACGTTGTCCTCCTCATCCTCATCTGCCCAGTCCCAGTTGCCGGGAACCACGAATACAGGAACCCCTAGGGAGTTCAGGTATTCGAGAACCTTCCTGCCGTCCTGAAGGGATTTCCCAACCATCTTCTCTGCCTTCTTCTTCCCGGCCAGGTCATACCAGTTCTTGTCATATCCGGGGTTCTTTAGCCGCTCCCTCAGGACACTGAACATGTATTTCTTCATGGGGTCTGAACAGAAATCGCCTGGGGCTATCATAGCATCGAACCCCTTATAATGAATCCTCGGCTTGTTTCCGTGCAGGTCGCCTATAATAAGGAACTTCATGGAACCAATCCCTGTTCATGGCCCCTCTTCAAGCGAGGCCTGCTGCATGGCAGCATACTTAATCACCATTGTATTTGGCAGCTAAATATGATAAGCACGTCACTTATCAGCCAAACCTGCTTTCTCTATGATATACAACCCGCTGTCGCCATGCCACTCCCTTCTTGCTTTTGCTATCTTTATTTTTTTTCTAAAGAATGGGGCATCCATTACAAAGGTCTCAAACTCCCCGCCTTCCCCGCCAAGGTGGAAACAATGCTTTCTGCTCAGTTTCTCCAGCTCCCCGAGGCTTCCGGAATCCATTACCCTGCCGAGCCATTCCCTTCCCAGGCCGTCACAGGCCACTCCGACAACCATTATCTCAAACCCCTTTGCCAGGAGCTCTTTCCAGAGCTGCTTCAGGTCCTGTCCCCAGAGCGGGGCCACCATATCCAGGCCGAGTCTCTTGCAGACTGCCGCGACCCTGTTCCTCTGGTATTTCGAGGCGAGGGCCCCGACAACGACCCCGTCTATCTCGCTGGCGAGCGGCCTCAGCGCCTCCTCCATATCCCTGAGCTCTTCCTCTTTCACTCCATCAGAGACCCTTCTGATTAGAGGAATCCCCGCAGCCTCTGCCTGCATGCCCGTTAACTCTATATTGGGATAATGGAACATATAGGACTCGGGATTCCTCGGCACTATAGAGACCAGGCTGGTTACTTCCCAGCCCTTCTCGAGGACTCGCTGTATGGCC
>DAOVFN010000043.1 GCA_030672885.1 Candidatus Aenigmatarchaeota archaeon
AAGCAGGTGACTACTACAGGCTCACTGTGAACTACGGCATACCCCTTCCCATCGAGAGCAGTTTCGTCCTGATAAGGATTCCCCAAAACAACATAATGGCAGGGGAACAGAACGAATCATATTTCCCTGTATCCGGAGGAACCCTTACTGATGGGAAGCACATAATGGTCTATTGGGAAGATGAGGGTCTAGAGTCAGTCGAGAACATCCAGTTCTCTATACTCTTCACAAGTCCTGCAGGAACAGACGTGTTCGGCGGGTTTGCGCTTGGTGCGGTTCTGATACTGGTCATGGTGGTGATAGTGCTGGTGGTATATGTGAAGAGGATTCGGGGAACTAAGGTTGCTGTTGTCAAATCAGTCCTGAACAAGGATGAGAAGAAGATAATAGACATCCTTAACCGTGGCGGGGGCAAGGCTGGCCAGAAGCTTCTCGTTAGGGAGACTGATTTTTCCAAGGCCAAGGTGTCCAGAATAGTCAAGAACCTCAGGGAGAGGGGTGTGGTGGACACCGAGCCGATATCAGGAAGGGAGAACAGGGTCATACTCAGGCTTGGCGAGTCCTCCAGAAAAAAGGAAAACCGGAGTGACGGTCCAATATAAAACACAGAACTAATTATCAGCATGGCTTCCCCGGAACCAGGAACCCGCAAACCGAAACCATCCAAGACAAAAACCAGAGGGTCATCCCCCAAGCCAGCATGGCAGAGGGAAATGGTCATGGAGAGGATTCGGATACTGTTCAATCAGGCGGGGGAATCCTTCAGGGACCACCCCGAACGCTCCCGCCGCTATGTTGAGATGGCGCTCAGGCTGTCCACGAGATACAATGTAAGGTTCCCGCATGAACTCAAGAGAAGCTTCTGCAGGAAATGCCACTCATTTCTTGTTCCTGGGGCAAATGCAAAAATCAGGACCAGTCCCTCCCAGAGGGCGGTAACTCTCACATGCATGGAGTGCGGCCATGTCGCAAGGCATCCCTACAGGAAAGAAAAGAAGAGCGATAATTAATTTAATAACTCGACTGTAAAATATAATCAATGAGAATACTCATCACAATCGGGATGATAATAATATTTGTGACAGCCCTGTTGATCTTCCTCACTGGAGACATGATGTTCAGAAACGCGTTTGAGTGCATCACAGAAAACGGCCAGAGCGTGTGCATCTTCAGGGGGCTCACAGGCCCCCCGGCATTCGGCGTCTTCATAATAGCGTTCTTTATAATGATAGACATACTCACAATCTATCTGATAGTGACTAACATAAAATGAGTGCCGGATATCAGGTTATTCATAAACATTTATATATATAATTATTACCTATTGTGTGTATAACCGTTAATGGTTAAGATAAACAACCGAGGTCAATCATGGTATCAGTCAAGGATGTTCCAAGCCAGGCACTCATAGAGCGGGTCGCAGAGGAAATGGAAAAGATCAGCGAGATAAAGCCTCCTGAGTGGGCAGCATACGCAAAGACAGGTGTCCACAAGGAGAGGCCGCCCACACAGAAGAATTGGTGGTACATAAGGTCAGCCTCTGTAATGAGGAAGCTGTACGCGGGAAACAGCTCTGGTGTGAACAAGCTGAGAAAGGCATACGGCGGAAGGAAGAACCTGGGCCATCAGCCCGAGCACAAGAGGCCGGCATCCGGTGCCGTGATACGCAAGGTCCTCCAGCAGCTCGATGCTGCCGGATTCGTCAAGACCGAGAAGGGTAAGGGGAGGTCAATCACCCCCAAGGGCCAGTCGTTCCTCGACAGGATTGTGAAATCTTTGAAGAAAGCTGCATAGAGCGCTTTATACCAGATACAGAGCGATTATATGGATTATCAGGGAATCAATCCCCAAGACATCAACCAACTCGCCCAGCTTAAACAGATAGAAGAGATGAAAAGGCGACTCATCAGCAAGCTCCTCACCAAAGAGGCTTTTGAGAGGCTCGGCCGGGTAAGGAGCGTCAATCCGCAGCTTGCGTCCCAGGCAGAGCTCTACCTGCTCCAGGCACAACAGGCAGGCGGGCTCAAGGGAACCGTGAGCGACGAGCAATTAAAGGATGTACTCAGGGCATTGTCAGAGAAAAGGGACTTCGACATCAAGAGAAAGTGATATTATGTCACGCAACAAAACAACGTCAGTGAAGAAGAAGCTTGCGGCCCTTGGCAAGAAAAGGTCTGCACCCAGGTGGGCAGACATCAAGAAATTCGGCCTCAAGAGGGCCAGGACAAGGCGGATAAGGGTCCGCACCAAGCACTGGAGAAGAGACAAGCTCAAGCTCTAGATACAGATGATTACACGCCGCATTGCGCGGATTGAGGTAAGTGATATGGCAGAAAAGAAACACGATAAATCAAAGGGCGCACCCAAACCCGCAGAAGAGAGGCTGTTTACCATACCCCTGAGGAAGGGATGGCTCAAGGTTCCCCTGAACAAGAGGGCCAAGCGGTCCATAACCACGATAAGGGCCCATCTCTCAAGGCATATGAAGGTCCCTGAAGCTGACATCAAGGTCTCTGCCAAGATTAACGATGCAATCTGGATAAGGGGAGCAGGGAAGCCCCCTGCAAAAATCAGGCTCAAGGCGAGCCTCGATGCATCCACAGGACTGCTCCATGCAATGCTCCCTGATGAGAAGACCACCGTAAATGATGACAAGAAGGAGGGGAAGCCAGAGGAACCCTCCACCGGGGAGGAAAAGAATGCTGAACAGGGGACCGAAAAAGACAAAGCAGAACATGTAAAGGCTGCTGTAGAGAAGGCTGTTGAGAAAGCAACCTCCAAAGAGGAGGTAAAGAATGCTGTGAATAAGACTGTAGCAGATATGAAAGCAACTGATTCTGAAGAGGATGCTTCCGAAAAAAAGGTAACTGAACAAAAAACAGCAGCTAACAAAGAGAAACCAGCTGTTTCTGATGCCAAGAAACAACAGGATTAGACCACTGTATCGACAAAGAGTCCCCTTTCTGGAGCATGCCCGCGCTATTTAAATATTTATGTTCTCCTGCGAACTCTGAACATGGCCACGAAAACCAGGTGTCACACATCCATGCGATTAGGATATGAGCAAAGAGCAAGGGGCTTCAGGAAGCTCCTTATTGAGAGCCTCAGCGTCCCCAAGGAGAAGCATTCCATCCTGCCTCAGGGATTCCAGAGAATCGGCCACATAGTAATCCTTAATCTCAGGCCAGGGATTTCAGGCATGGCCCGGGACATAGCCGGCACCGTCCTTGAAAGCTATCCCTATGTGAAGACAGTGTGTCTGAATCAGGGAATCTCAGGCGAGCTCCGGAAGCCTGCTATCAGATACCTGGCAGGCGAAAAGAGGACAGAAACCACGCATCGCGAGGGTGGCTGCACATTCAGGTTCGATGTGACCAGGGTGATGCTCTCCAAGGGCAACCTCTCCGAACGGGCCCGCCTTCCCGGACTCGTCAGGCCAGGGGAAACAATAGTGGACATGTTTGCCGGAATAGGATATTTCTCCATCCCGATAGCCAGGCACGCCAGACCCGGAAGGGTCCATGCCATTGAGAAGAACCCCGTGGCCTTCAGCTACCTCAGGCAGAACATAGCACTGAACAGCGTACAGGGCACTGTGGCCCCTATGCTGGGAGACTGCAGGGATGTCCTCATGGGAAGCGTGGCCGACCGGGTGGTGATGGGATATCTTCCCAAGACACACCACTACCTTCCTGCTGCTTTTAGGATGCTCAAACACCGGGGCGGCACAATCCACTACCACGACACATTCCATGAAAGCGAACTCTGGGACAGGCCCCTGGACATGCTCAAGAACCAGGCATTCAGGGCAGGCTACGTCCTCAAGACAGTCGGGCATAAATCGGTGGTCAAGGAATATTCCCCAGGGATATATCATGTTGTTATAGACGCGGAATTCGCGGGCCAGTGAGACATGGTTCACTTCCTGTGCTCCCTTAGCCTCTCAAAAAATCCCTTGTCCGTGCTGGGGGACTCGCTTCCTGCATCGTCCAGTTCCTTCAGGGAACCTATCTGTTCCCTGCTGGCCTTGCTGGGTATCTTGACAACCACCTTGACCAGCTGGTCACCCCTGCCCCGGCCGCGGAGCTCAGGCATGCCCTGCCCCCTGAGCCTAAAGACAGTATGGCTCTGTGTCCCGGGGGGTATCTTTAGCTTTGCTGTGCTGGTGATGGTGGGAACCTCGATGCTGCCGCCTGTTATGGCAGTGGCAATGCCTATCGTGGTCTTGCAGAACAGCTCTGTGTCGTGCCTCTCAAACACAGGGTGCTCCCTGAGGGTAATCACTACATAGAGGTCTCCGGGGGGGCCGCCATTGGAGCCAGCCTCGCCCTGGCCTGCTAATCTGAGGTACTGCCCGTCATCCACGCCCGCAGGAACATTTACCTCAACCTTCCTTGTTACCTTCTTCAGCCCTGTCCCGCTGCAGTTCTTGCATGGCCTGTCTATAACAGTCCCGGTTCCCCTGCACCTGCCGCAGGGGCCTATGTTCAGGGCATGCATGAATCCCATGCGCTTTATCGTGCGGACTTCCCCTGCGCCGCCGCATTCCGGGCACGTTTTCGGGGATGTGCCGGGCATTGCCCCGGTTCCCCTGCAGTCCGGGCATCTCTCGTGACGGGGCACCTCTATCTTTGTGGTGATTCCCTCGAACGAGTTCTCAAGCGTGATGTCAAGCTCATACTTCAGGTCAGCGCCCTGTATGGCTCCGCGCCTCGCTCTGGCCCTGCCGCCGAGGCCGGAAAACACATCAAAGATATCACCGAAACCAAAGTCCCTGAACAGCTCATCAAAACCTGGGAATTCCCCGGCGCCGTGGGGCCTGAACCCCGCGCCCTCCAGGCCGGCCTCGCCGAACTGGTCATACGCCGCCCTCTTTTCGGGGTCCTTGAGCACCTCAAAGGCCTCGTTTATCTTTTTGAACCTCTCCTCTGCACCCTTATCTCCGGGGTTCACATCTGGATGGTGCTTCCTGGCAAGGTGCCTGAAGGCGCGCTTTATCCCCTCTTCAGAGGAGTCCCTGTCCACACCGAGTGTCTCATAATAGTCTTTTTTAGGCATGCAATCACCGCAAAGATAACAGCGCACGGGCTCTCATGACACGAACCTCGTGGCAAGGCAAATCACTTCTTTTCCTTCTTGTCATCTGTGTCGTCATCGACCTTGTATTCCGCGTCCACGACGTCCTCGTCCTTTTTCTTGGGGGCCTTCCCGTCCCCCTTCTTGGCCTTTCCTGCCTGCTCTTTTGCAGCATCCTCGGCAGCCTTCTGGTATATCGAGGCCCCGGCCTCCCCGACGACCTTCTGGAGCTCTTCTGTTTTCCTTTTTATCTTTTCTGTGTCCTTTCCGGGCAGTGCGTCCTTGAGGGACTTTACCGCAGAGCCAATCCCGTTCTTCTGTTCCTTGGAAAGCTTGTCCCCGAGTTCTGATATGGTCTTCTCTGTGGAATATATCAGGGAGTCTGCATTGTTCCTTGCTTCGGCCTCGTCTTTTCTCTTCCTGTCGTCTTCTTCGTGCTTCTTGGCGTCCTGCATCATGTTCTCGATATCGCTGTCAGAGAGCTTTGTCGAAGCTGTTATGGTTATCTTCTGTTCTTTTCCTGTCCCCATGTCTTTGGCGGAGACACTGAGTATCCCAGAGGAGTCTATGTCAAAGGCGACCTCTATCTGGGGGACCCCGCGCGGGGCAGGTGGTATGCCTTCAAGATTGAACATGCCCAGGCTGGTGTTGTCCTTGGCCATGCTGCGCTCTCCCTGGAGCACGTGCACGGTCACAGCCGGCTGGTAGTCTGCCGCAGTGGAGAACACCTTTTTTTTCTTTACAGGTATGGTGGTGTTCCTGTCAATGAGCGGTGTCATGACCTCGCCAAGGGTCTCGATGCCAAGGGTGAGCGGCGTGACATCCAGCAGCACAAGGTCCTTGATCTCTCCTGCCAGGACGCCTCCCTGTATGGCAGCGCCCATGGCTACGCACTCCATGGGATCGACACCGTGCTCGGCCTTTTTGCCCACGAAGCCCTCGACGAATTTCTGAACAACAGGCATCCTGGTGGGCCCTCCCACAAGGATTACCTTGTCTATCTTGTCCTTGGTGAGCTTCGCGTCCTTTATTGCCTGCTCTGTGGGATGCCTGCACTTCTCCACTATCTGGGATATGAGCTTCTCGAGCTGGGCCCTTGTCACCTTGATTTCCAGGTGCCTGGGACCCTTGTCGTCTGCTGTTATGTATGGGAGGTTTATGGTGGTATCGAGCGTGGTCGATAGCTCGATTTTTGCCTTCTCGCATGCCTCCCTGACCCTCTGGAGGGCCATGTCGTCGCTGTTGAGGTCTATGCCCTCTCTCTCCTTAAAGTCCTTTATCACGTATTTCATGAGGGTCTCGTCCATGTCCCTTCCGCCAAGCCGGGTGTCCCCGGATGTGGAGAGGACAGTAAACGTCCCGTCGCCGAACTCCATGAGCGTTACGTCAAGCGTCCCGCCACCGAAATCAAAGACCATT
>DAOVFN010000028.1 GCA_030672885.1 Candidatus Aenigmatarchaeota archaeon
CTCCCAGAGGCTGTCAAAGCTGCGGGTGCCAGGGGCACGCTCATAAACCACTCCGAGAGGCGCCTTGACATGAAAGAGATAAGAGAGCGGATGGAGAGGGCCCGCGAGAACAGGCTTACGACGGTGTGCTGCGCCCCGGGCCCGGCTGCCGTGGGCAGGATAGCCGCCATGAGACCGGACTACATAGCAATCGAGCCCCCGGAACTTATAGGTACAGGTGTGTCGGTCTCCCAGGCCAAGCCCGGTGTGATAAGCAGGTCTGTGGAGCTTGCTTACGGTGCCAGCCCCAAGAACAGGGTGCTGTGCGGAGCAGGCATATCAACAGGCGATGACGTTGCCAGGGCCCTGGAGCTCGGTGCCGTGGGCGTGCTGGTCGCTTCCTCTGTGGTCAAGTCGCCCAATCAAGAGCGTGCAATAAGGGAACTTCTCAGGGGGTTTTGATTAGCATGTACAGGGATTATCTCTGGTCGCCTGAAAGGATGAAATGGGTTACCGGAATGGCCAGGCCATCGGGGTGCGTATTCTGCAAGATAGCCAGGAACGACCCCCGGGTCCCAAAAAAGGTTATATACAGAGATAATCTCGTCATGGTTATCATGAATATCTTCCCCTATAATGTGGGCCATGTTGAGGTCGTTCCCATTTCCCATGTCGAGTGGCCCGAGCAGCTCACTGATGAGGAATTCACCCATTTCTGCAGCATGATTAAGAAGACCATAAACCTGCTCAGAAAGACACTCAGCCCCCCGGGATTCAATACCGGCATAAATCTGGGCAAGGTCTCTGGACAGTCCGTACCCCATCTGCACTTCCATATTGTCCCGAGGTACGCAAGCGAGGCCGGCTTCATGGATGCCATTGCAGGAACCAAGGTCATGCCAGAAACCCTGGACCAGACCTACAAGAGGATTATGAAGCATGCAGACATGCTCAAGAAATAAATTTATATCTATATAATTATAGATTGTTAAGTGATTTAATGGAATATAAAGAAATTTCCAGGAAGTTTGCTGAGATATATTCGAATTTACCTCTGAAAACAAGAAGAGAAATAGTCGTTGTTGTAAATGAACAACCAATAAGCTGGGAGATAGCGCATAAAGAAATTGAAAATGACACTGATATGGGCAGAGAAATTTTAAATAAAATACATGAATTGAAGATTTTGTGATTACCATGGTAACAAAAGATGAGGTTGAACTTGTAGTTGCTCGTCTCAGAACAATGCCTGATAATGCCCTAATTTCAGCTGGTTTTGGCGGCGGCGTTATGAATAGGGAACAATTAATAGAACGTGTTAAAAATGCGAATAATGATGAGATGGGAAGAAAGATTGTTGAAGCACATCTTAATTACCTAAGGTCTGTGGGGAGGTAATTTTATTCTTATAACATTACCCGATTTTGATTTAACAACTATTTATCTTAGTGCTTGGAATAAGGAAGTAATTTGTATTGCAGAGAAAAACAGGATAAAGCCAATCATAGCTGATAAGGGAAAAGCCAACAAATCTTATATAACAAGTGCAATACAAACAAAAAATCCAAAACTTTTGTTTTTTAACGGGCACGGTACTGATGATATTATTGGCGGTCAACATAACGAATCTTTAATAACACTGGGTGTCAATGAACACCTGCTTGACTCAAAGATTGTACATTCATTTAGTTGTAGTTCTGCAAAGAACCTTGGCTGCATGTGTAAAGCAAAATCTTTTATTGGCTATAATAATATTTTCTGGTTGTATATGGACAGCAATAAAACAACCACTCCTCTTAAAGATATGAAGGCCAGACCAATTCTTGAATCTGCTCTCGAAGCACCAAAACAGCTAGCAAAAAGAAAAATCGCTGGTAAAGCATTTGATGAATCGCAAAAAATATATCAAAAGCATATAGATGAATTAACATTGAGCAGTTCAAAGCACACCGCAGAAGAACTTCAAGTAATCTTGCCACTCTTATATTGGAATAAGAAATGTCAAACGTTGATTGGCAATCCAAAAGCAAGAATATAAACTATCCTTTTAGCTTCTTTTCTACCTTGTTTACCAGCAGTATGGTCTTCAGGGCCATGTCAGGCTCCACTGAGATTGAATCTATGCCCTGCTTCACCAGGAACTCCGTAAAATCCGGATAATTCGAGGGAGCCTCCCCGCATATCCCCACTGGCCTGCGGGGCTTGTTCCTGTGCGCCTTCTTGATGAGCGTGCTTATGGACTTCTTCACCGCATCATTCCTCTCGTCAAACAGGTACTGCAGCCTTTGGGAGTTCCTGTCCAGGCCGAGCGTGAGCTGGGTGAGGTCGTTGCTCCCTATACTGAACCCATCGAATATCCCGGCGTACTCATCCGCGAGTATGATGTTGCTGGGTATCTCTGCCATCACATAGAACTTCCAGCCGGCCTTTCTGGTGAGCCCGAACTTTGCGAGCATCTTGAGTACTTCCCTGCCCTCATCAGGCGTCCTGCAGAAAGGAACCATTATTATGATGTTATCGAGGCCCATCTCCTCCCTGACCATCTTGAGGGCCCGGCACTCGAGCTCGAATGCGAGATAGAATACCTTGTCAGTGTACCTGGAGGCTCCCCTCCATCCTATCATGGGATTTGCCTCTTTCGGTTCGAACTCCCTGCCTCCTCTGAGGTTTGCATACTCGTCTGACTTGAAGTCCGAGAGCCTCACTATCGCAGGCCTCGGATAGAACGCAGCTGCTATCTTTCCTATTCCCTGGGACAGGGCGTTTATGTACTTCTCTCCCTGACCTGTGTTCAGAAGGTACAGCGGGTGCTCGCCGACGTAGCTGGATATTATGAATTCCTCCCTTGCGAGCCCCACCCCGTCCACTGGTAGCTTTGCAAGACTGAATGCCTTGCTGGGCTCGCCTATGTTAATCATCACCTTGGTTCTTGTCCTGGGAATCCTGCTCACATCCTTCTCCAGAACCTCAAACTTTATGAACCCCCTGAATATCCTGCCCTCCCCCGTCGAGCAGTCCACCGTGACCTCCTGGCCGTTCCTCAGGATATCTGTTGCCTTCATGGTCCCTATTATGCAGGGAACCCCAAGTTCCCTAGACACAATCGCGGCATGACTGGTTGTGCCCCCCTTGTTTGTCACTATGGCAGAGGCCATCTTCATGATGGGTTCCCAGTCAGGGTCTGTCATGTCAGTGACCAGGACCTCCCCGACCTTGAACCTGTCAATCTGCCTGGCGCTCCTGAGCACGTTCACCCTGCCGATGCCTATCTTTCTCCCCACAGCAGTGCCTGTAAGCAGAACATTTCCTTCCTCCCTGAGGACGTACTCCCTTATCACGTTCTTCTTTTTCATGGAGTGGACGGTCTCAGGTCTGGCCTGGACTATGTACATCTTTCCTGTCTCCCCATCCAGCACCCACTCAATGTCCATATGGGACCTGTAGTGCTTCTCTATCATGATGGCGTATCTCGCGAGCTCCACTGCCTGTTCGTCAGTGAGGCAGAACTTGGCCTGGTCATCCGGGCTCACGTCCTTCTCTATGTTGCCCCGGCCTCCTCGGACCAGCTTTATCCTCTTGTTCCCCAGCACCCTCTCCAGTATTCTCATCGTGGGCTTGAATACCATGAATTCATCCGGAATGACCTTGCCCTTCACAATATATTCGCCCAGTCCATATGAGCCATTTATGACCACAACATTGTCAAAACCAGAGTCAGGGTCTATGGTGAATATCACCCCTGCGGCCCCTATATCACTCCTTCCCATCTTCTGCACACCTACAGAGAGGCTGACCTTGAGGTGGTCGAATCCCTTGTCCACCCTGTAGGATATCGCCCTGTTAGTGAACAGCGACGCAATGCATAGCTTGACCTTGTTTATCAGGTCCTTCTCTCCTTCCACATTGAGATAGGTGTCCTGCTGCCCAGCAAAGCTTGCGCCGGGAAGGTCCTCGGCCGTGGCAGACGACCTCACTGCTACATACGGGTTCGCTACCCCCAGTCTCGTGCCGAGTCTCTTGTAGCCCCTCTTTATCTCTTTCTCTATCTCCGGCGGAATCCTGGCAGCTCCAATCTTCCTTCTTATGGCCTTGCCTCTCCTGGCCAGGTCCTTCAGGTTATGCGTATCGAGCTCCTTCAGGTTCTTCCTTATGAACTCCCTGAGCCCGGTCTGGTCCAGAAACAGATTATACACATTCGCTGTTATTGCAAACCCCGGAAGCGTGGGCACTCCGGCCTTTCTGGAGAGCTCTCCGAGGCTGGCACATTTACCGCCAACAGTACCGACATCGTTCTTGTCTATCTCCTCGAACCACATCACGAATTTGTCCTTCATGAGATTCTCTTAATATTTGCACTGCCGGGTAATAAAAGTTATCCGGCAGGCTGCCTAGAAACAGCGTCAATTCCTTACCTTGAACCTCTTGTCCAGTCGCTTGAGTATCTCGACTATCCCCCCATACTCGAGTTCGCTGTATGGGAGCATGGCCGCGCCTGAGAATCCCTGCCTTCTGATTTCAGTGGCCTTTCTTGACACCTCGTTCCTCACGTAGTCCCAATATGCATGGTCGAATGCATCCACTGGTTCTGTGAGCTTGCCATTGTGTACGCAGAACGCAGCGCATGTCACAACAGGAGGTCCGTCAAAATATGATATCGTGGAATTGAGCTTCACGGGCATGAGCGGACCCACATGAGAGCCTCTCATGAAGCCTGCCACGAAGTGCCCTATATTGTACGGCGAGAGTATCTCCCCTGTCGCAGGGAAGCTCTTCTGGGTCCTCACAAGCATGACAGGGTCGTCCTTTCCTGTGTACTTGCCTGCGATGTTGTGCAGCCTGGTGGTGCTCACCACAGCGGCTTGCCCGTTATCCGATCTCGCAAAGACCGACTCCACCACGAACCTCTCGTTGTCCCTTAACAGGGCGGCCAGGTCATACATCTCCTCAGGGGTGTTGAGCGATATCACCCTGTCCCCTTTGACGTGGCTGACATCCATCACGTTGAACGTGAATCCCTTGCTCATCTTTGGAGAGAGCAGCAGCCCTGCGCAGTGCATGGGATCAGAGAAGCTTAGGAAGAGCGGAAGATTGTATGCGCCCGGGTCCGTCTTGTCTGCTGCAAAGAACAGGAATGGCTCGTTCGGCCTCTCATTTATCTCCATCTCGCATACGGCCGGCCCCATACCCTTCACATTGCCTGAGAACGAGGTCTTCAGGAGGTCCTGTCCTGCGCCATAGAGACCCTGCTCCTTGGCGACTGCCGTCCCCTCTATGAACGCGTCCCAGGCAAGCTTGTGGATGTCCTTGTTCGCCTTGCCGTGCGTGTGTGTCATGAGTATGGCTATGTCATCCCCAGTGGAGCTCACATAGAAGTCCTTGAATAGGTCTATCCCGTTTTCCCTGATATGCTCCCTGACGGTTTCAATCAGCTTGCTACTGGGCTTGATATGGCCGCCTATTGATCCTATGTCGGCCTTGATTACAGAAAGGGTTATCTTGTTTCCTGCCATGATTATAATTCCCTAGGAACTATATATATCTTCGAGAGATACCTGTGGACCAAGCTTATAATGCAGCCCGGATAATATATAAGTGAGTATCATGGCAGACATCTGGAAGCCAATAAGGTCATCAGGCAAGGTTCCTGAATACAGGATGTTCATTGACGGCAAATGGGTATGCGCATCTGGCAGCGGAACCTTTGAAATCCGTGACCCTTCGGACGGCTCCCCTGTGGCCAGGGTTCCCTTGGCACTCAAGAAAGATGCTGACGCCGCAGTAAATGCTGCATGGAAGGCAAGGCCACTCATAGGCGGCATGGACACTGTGGAGAGAGTGGAGCTCCTTGACAGGATATCCAGGCTGGTCAGAGAACACAGCAGCGACCTGGTCGGTATCATATCCAGGGAGGCCGGAAAGCCCGTGCATTACGCAGAGGGTGAGGTCAAGGCCACTGCCGAGCGCCTCCATCTCGCAGCCGAAGAGGCCAGGAAGTTCTCATCTGATTTCATACCAGGGGACCTTGTTCCCGGGACCTCGAACCGCATGGCCATAGTGACCAGGAAGCCTGTCGGCGTGGTCCTGGCCATATCGCCATTCAACTACCCGCTATTCATAAGCATAGCCAAGGTGGCCCCTGCCTTGGCGGCAGGCAATTCCGTGGTCCTCAAGGCAGCATCAGACGACCCGGTATGCATGCTCATGTTTGCGCGCCTGGCCGAGCTGGCTGGCATCCCCAGGGGCGCCTTCAATGTCATAACAGGCTCCGGCTCCGAGATTGGGGACTTCCTGGTTGCCCACCCCAAGGTCAGCATGGTGTCGTTCACAGGCAGCTCTCCTGTGGGAAAGCGCATAGCCACAGTGGCCGGCATGAAGAATCTTCACCTGGAGCTCGGCGGCAAGGGCCCAGCTATTGTCTTTGCGGATGCCGATTTGAAGCTTGCTGTAAAGGAGTGCCTTGCGGGTGCGCTCAAGTTCTCTGGCCAGCGGTGCGATGCACTCTCCAGGATTCTTGTCGAGCAGGGGGTTGCTGACAGGTTTGTGAGGCTCCTGGTCAGGGAGGCCAAGACATGGAGGGTCGGGCCAACCACGGATCCCAGGACCATGATAGGCCCCCTGATAAACCAAGGTGCCCTTGAGAAGGTGGATTCCCTTGTCAGTGACGCAAGGGAGAAAGGAGCCAGGGTCCTTCTTGGCGGGAAGCGCCTCAGGGGCCTCTACTATGCGCCCACTGTCCTGGACCGGGTCACCACAGACATGAAGATTGCCTGGGAGGAGACCTTTGGCCCAGTGGTCACCATAATCCGCGTCAGGAACGAGAAAGATGCCATAGGGGTAGCCAACCAGTCCAAATACGGCCTGGACGCCAGTGTGTTCACCCAGGACATCGAGAAGGCCATAAGGACGGCCCGCGCCCTTGAGGACGGCACGGTCACCATAAACGGCCACCCGGCCCATGGCCTGGGCAACTTCCCCTTTGGCGGCAACAAGGAATCAGGACTCGGCCGCGAGGGCATCGAGTACTCCATAGACGAGATGACCAGACTCGACACAATCGTGTTCTCGATGAAAAAATAAAAGCCACCCGGGATCTCACCCTATGTATCTCATCTCTTCTGTCGTCGCTGTCGCCTCTTTCTTTGGCATTTCTGGTATCCTGTCGCTGTCCAGTTCCTCTGTCAGGTTCTCACACTCTTTTTTCAGGAGGACTGAGAACGTCTCTACGAGTCCCCTGTCCATCTCGATATCTGCCACCACCTTGTTGGCGAGCGAGTCTATGAACCATATCCTCAAATGGCCTGCCTTCTTGACACCCTTCTCGGTCTTCTTTACTTTTATCCTTCTGTGTATCATGACCTCGTCAGTGTGTATGGGCAGGATGCCCGGCGGCATGTTCAGGCTGATTCCTTTTTGTGGCATGTCACCACCTCCTTTGCATGACAGAAATTGTCCTGCTGCCTTAAATCAGTTGGTTCTGATGTTCAGAATTCCAGTGCAGGGAAGTCCATGTCCAAACCGTTCAGGTCCATCCCGGCAAGCTTCCCGAACAGCTCACCCAGCTGCTTGTTATCCATCTCCTTATAGAGCTCCCTAGCCATCAGGCCCATCCGGATGGGCTTCCAGAGTTCGGCCTTCCAGGCCTGCTCATATCCTGACAGGCACTTCCCAGAGAGGTCACTCTCCTTGAGGGCCTGCTCCAGGGTCCTGGCTGCGTGGACTGCTGCTGTCAGTCCG
>DAOVFN010000104.1 GCA_030672885.1 Candidatus Aenigmatarchaeota archaeon
TGCTTAGCTCAATGAATATGCTCTCTACCATTCGATTCCGCCTATTTTTTTGACTTCATCAGACCATAGACCAGCTCGAATGCATCAAGCTCGCCAATGAGTTTGCCGTTCTCGCAGACAGGGATATCCTGGATCTTGAAAACCTTGGCGGTTCTTAATGCATCTTCCAGTTCATTATCAGGCATTACTATTTCAGGTTGAATCATCACGTCTTTTGCTGTTCTTATGCTATCTTTTTTCAGAAAAAATACAATCTTGTTCGGGGTAATGTCCGGCCTTACGGACGTGAATATCTCGCTGGCTGTTATCACCCCAATCAGGTTGTTGGATTCATTAACTACATACACATTCCGTCTCTGCTTGCTCTTCATAAAGATGTCTATTACTTTACCTATTGGCGTATCTGGATTGACGGTGTCCACACTGCCTGAAAATTTTTTATATACGTCCTTTACCTTCATCCCGACCCCACTCTTAGATAGCGGCTTTATTGCAATCCCTTATACCCTACCTTTCAAGGTGGGGATTGCAAGATGTACCCCATACAGATAATCAATGCATGCTCATATGCATATCCCGTCATTCATGATGGGGTACTTGATAATTATATGAAAAACATTATTTATATGTATTCTCTGCTTTCGCAGTTTCCCTCAGCCCTCCTGCAGACTACGGGTCCGATAAGTTTATCTTGAACTGAGCCCAAAAACTATTGGTTTTAGCCAATAGATGAATGCGAAGTTCGAGAGATATGCCAAACCAACAAACCACTGGATTCATCCAGTGGTTGCATAGGGGCATATTGATAGATAGCAGAAACAACGATAAACTAGCGGGAATCCAGCAGTTTATTTATTAAACAACTACAATTCTATAGCAAGCTTTGCGTTCAGACGTAAGATGGTTCTATGGCTACCAAACCACCCACCCTGCGCACCATAATAAACGAGCTCGTTGACAGGACAAATACCAATACCCAGAGGATACGCGTCCTGGAGCAGAGAGAGGAGAGCCTATCTTCCAGGAGCGACTCCTTGGAACAGGAGGCCCTGAACATAAACAAGGCCATACAGGCACTCACAAACAACCTTGGCTCAGAGCTGAAAAAAAGGGACAAGAGCATATCCGAGGCCCAGAGCATAATAAAGGAGATGATTAAGCAACTCAAGCGGTTCGCGAGTGCGGGCAAGGTCAGGGAGCTCGAGGCCATGCTGGACCTGTACAGTCCTCTGAAATCCAGTTTCATTACCAGAGAGGAGGCTGAGCAGCTCATCTCAAAAAAGCTATCCAGCGCGCCTAAAAACAATAAATAGTAAGAGAACGAAATATAATCAGTGACGCTTATGTGGCCCTTTGGTGGAAAAATCTCGGGTAGTGGTGGGCATGTTCCTGCAGGGAGGGTGATGTCTCTTTCTTCCCAGGGCATTCCTGAGACAGAGATAATCAGGATGCTCAGAAACGAGGGCTACACCCCGGCAGATGTGGATACAGCCATGAAGCAGGCCCTCAGGGGAGCTGTGAGCGGTGCCCAACCAGCCTCCCAGCCAGGTGCCCCCCTTCAGGAACAGCCCGCGCAGCCAGCCTCCCAGCCAGGTGCCCCCCTTCAGGAACAGCCCGCGCAGCCAGTGCCATATTCCCGTGAAGTGCCTGGACCGCCGGTGCCATCGCAACCCCTAGAGGCTCCTCCTGTATCCGGGACGCCCCCTCCGGGAGCACCACCCGGCCTGGCCATGCCCCCCCTTCCCGGAGAGCCTGGCTTTGAGTTCAGTGAGCCGGGTCTGCCTGCGCCGCCCACTTCACCAGGCGCTGCAGGGGAGGGATTCATACAAGGGCTCAGTGAGCCTGCGACAAGGGATGATGTTCGCGAGGACAAGAGGCGCGCAATAGAGGAACTAGCCGAGGGCATAGTCGAGGAGAAATGGTCAGAATTCAAATCAGATATCGGGGGCATTCAAGCCCAACTCGGGGATCTGCAGGCCAGAATATCCGCGCTCGAGCAGTCTGCCCACAATGCGGGTGCTGAAAAGAAATCGGAATTTGACACAATAGATACCAAGATAGACACATACAAGCAGTCAATGGGTGATGTCTCCTCGAGGATGGAGGCCATGGAGAATGCCATGAAGGACACCATGACCCCCATGATGCAGACACTCAGGAGCCTCTCTGATGCTGTCAAGTCCCTAAAGAAGGAAGAATAGCGCAGTTGCTTCTCTCAGGTATATGATAAAAGAAAGGCCTTACTTACTTTCACTACTGCCGTTATTCTCGCTCCCGAGCCACCACACGGCAAGGCCTATTATAGCTATCACAAAGAGTGCTGTGATGAATTCCCCGTTGCTTGACCAGTCAGGTATCAGGCCGAACGATGACCCACCTGCCCCGAAGAATATCAGGATTCCTATCAGGATAACGCCGATAATGAATACCCACCGGCCCCTTCCTGAATGTGCAGTGTCTGTCAGCTTCTCTATGTTGAATCCCATCAGGCCGAGCAGGATGGCTATGAACAGTATGCCCGAACCCACTATGAGACCTGCGCCCGAGAGGTTTGCAAAGAAGCTCACTATCATAGTGTTCCAGCTCGAGTAGAGCATCACGAAGAACGCCAGTATGATGGAAATCAGTGAGATGGCGGACTTCGGAAGCTTTGGCTTCTCCTTGTCATAAAACACCCAGTAGAGCACACCATAGAATATAGCCAGCGAGAGCAGGAACGGGAACAGGTACAGAAAGAGTCCCATGTTCTGCATGTTCTGTGTTATGCTGGGGAACACCCCACCCACCTGGAATAGTACTGTCATGTTAATATTCTGTGAGAGCAACTTTATAAGCCTTTACAGGAGCTTCCGTGCCTACGGCACGTTCTTGTGCATCAGCACAAGAGATGCGGCATCGTGTCTCGTTGACACGAGATATTGTGCATCAGCACGAGAGATGCAGCATCGTGTCTCGTTGACACGAGACATCTCATCATCCAGTTGAACGGTGTGAGATGATGACAACTCTTGCGGCAAGGCCGCAAGACTCGCCAGCATAGCTGTCGATTCCGCTTCCACATACCCCAAAGGGCACAAGAAGGCTTACCCCCCTACGGGGCATAACCTAATACCCAAGGGACACAAGAGGTCACAAGCAAGTAAACCAAATATGAATTATTTACAGACAAAATCAGTATTAGCGGCTATTTGCCCCTGCCGCCCCTGGCACTTAAGGACGGACTGAGCTTCTCTGCGCCCTTGCCCTTCTTTGTCAGGCCCCTTGCCTTCCTGCCAGCAGATGTCTTTCCCCTGAAAGCCCTGCCCTTCTGACTGCGCTCTGCTATCCATTTCCTCTCCTTGTCCCCGGAAATCTCGGGCCTG
>DAOVFN010000093.1 GCA_030672885.1 Candidatus Aenigmatarchaeota archaeon
CTCCAGCAAGCTCCTCAAGCTTAAGTTCGACTCCAGGAAGCCGCCCGTCTCCCTGATAGCTGCAGGCGGCACAATCGCAAGCAGGGTGGACTACAGGACAGGCGGCGTCCATGCCCTCGAGGACCCCAGGGAGTTCCTGCACAATATCCCAGAGCTTTCGGGGATAGTGAACCTCAAACATATCCGCCAGCCCTTCAGCAAGATGTCTGAGGACATGGACTACATGGACTGGCAGAAGCTCGCCAGGGAGGTAGCCAGAGACATAAATTCAGGCATGCGTGGGGTAATACTGACCCATGGAACAGATACCCTCCACTACACATCAGCTGCCCTTTCCTTTATGCTCAGAAACCTCCACAAGCCCGTGGTCCTTGTGGGCGCCCAGCGCTCATCTGACCGCGGCTCATCTGACGCTGGCATGAACATCATATGCTCTGCCCATGCAGCGGTGAGCGATATAGCAGAGGTAGGCATATGCATGCATGGCGAGTCCGCAGACACGCATTGCCTCTTTAACCGCGGAACCAAGGTCCGCAAGATGCACGCATCCAGAAGGGATGCGTTCAGGCCCATAAACGAGCCCCCCTTGGCCAGGGTATATCCCAACGGAAGGATTGAGATACTCAACAGGAACCACAGAAAGAGGAACGACAGGGAGAGCGTCGAGGCCGATACCAGGTTCGAGTCCAGGGTGGCCATGCTCAAGGCCTACCCGGGCGCCGACCCCTCTGTGATCGACTACATGGTCTCCAAGAAGTGCCGCGGTTTTGTTATCGAAGCGACCGGACTGGGCCACGTCCCGACCACTGCCCGCATGTCGTGGATATCGACAATCAAGAAACACGTCAGGGACGGAATCCCCTTTGTAACCGCAGCCCAGACACTCTATGGCAGGATAAATTCCCATGTCTATACCAATCTCAGGGTTCTCTACCGCGAGACCGGGGCCATACCCGGCGGGGACATGCTACCAGAGACAGCATATGTGAAGTTGGGATGGGTGCTGGGCCATACAAAGTCCCTGGAGAAGGCCAGGGAGATGATGCTCACCAATTACGCGGGCGAGATAACAGAGAGGAGCCTTCCCGGAACATATCTTTACTAGGGCGGCGCGCTGCTGTAATGCTTATCTATCCTTCGAGAGGACGGTAAATATAGTACCTGACATACTTTTTGGAATAATGTCAGGTACAACTAGCAAAGGACACTTTCCAATTCATTATGTCCTTTACTATAATTCGAGTTTTCGTACACGTTTTGCAGAAGGCGGTTTTGCGCTTCCGCGCAAAAGATGTGCACATATATTGTGCCATAGGCACAAGAAAGCCTCTTGTAAAAGGTGTAAATGCTTATTAAATCCCGCTCCATAATCTTCTACATGCTCTTCAGAAAGCCCGGGACCCGGGAGAGACCCCTACTGATTGTCCAGGCCATGATACGCAAGAACACCGGAGAATACCTTGCCATTAAGAGGGCTGAGTCTGTGGAGATAGGCTGCTGGGAGTTCCCGGGAGGAAGGGTTGGCCCGGGCGAGACCATAGAGAAGGCCATGGGGCGCGAAATCAAGGAGGAGACAGGTCTCAAGGTCGATATCGAGCGCTTCGTGGGATGGGGACAAGGCTTTGGCATCAAGTCAACAGATGGTGGGGCATATGACAGGTTCGTGATGTTCTTTGAGTGCAAGCTTATCAAGGGAAAGCTCAAGCTCGACCACGAGACAGCCGACCACAAGTGGGCCGCACTTGAGGAACTCATGCAGTTCAAACCCCTGAGCAAGCCTGTGCAGGACTTCTTTGGCAAGTTCATGGTGGTCCCGCCAGAGATGCTGGCAGGGAACAAAACAGTAATCAGATAGGAGAGACTGATATGACAGACTATGGCAAGCTGGGCCTGAAGTGCGGCATTGAGATACACCAGCAGCTCGATACGGCAAAGCTCTTTTGCAGTTGCCGCAGCACCCTTGACGACAAGTCGCATGGGGAGGTTATGAGAAAGCTCAGGGCCGTGGCAGGCGAGCTCGGTGATGTGGATGCTGCTGCCCTGCATGAGATTCTTAGGGGAAAGGAGTTCCATTATGTCATTTATCCCCAGGGATGCTGCGAGGTAGAGCTTGATGAGGAGCCCCCGCATGAGCTGAACCGGGATGCTCTGGACATCGCCTTCACCATGGCCGTGCTGCTTGGGTGCGACATACCTGATGAGATACACATCATGCGGAAGCAGGTAGTCGACGGTTCGAACACTACGGGATTCCAGCGGACTGCCATTGTCGGTCTAAACGGCAAGCTCGTGGCCCCCTCCGGGGATGTTGGCATAACCAACATGAGCCTTGAAGAGGATGCCGCCCAGATCATTGACAGGAAGGACAGTTCAGTCACATATGGCCTGAACAGGCTCTGCATACCCCTTATCGAAATAGGCACCACCCCTGACATAAAGTCCCCCGAGCAGGCCAGGGAGGTGGCTGCCCGCCTCGGTATGATTCTCCGCTCCACGGGCAGGGTCAAGCGCGGCCTCGGGACCATACGCCAGGATGTCAATATCTCCATAAAGGACGGTGCCAGGGTAGAGATAAAGGGCGCCCAGGACCTGGCCCTGATACCAAGATATGTCGAGAATGAGGTGCAGAGGCAGATGAACCTGATAAAGATACGCAACGAGCTCAGGGACAGTGGATTCAGGCTGCCCAAGCCCGCCCTCAAGGACGCATCCCGCATATTCGGCAAGGCCCAGTCAAAGATTACAAAAGGAAAGCAAACGTTCTCCATGAGGATTCCCGGCTTTACGGGCTATCTCAAGACCCGGCTCACGCCCACACGCACCCTTGGCAATGACATGGCGGGCTATGTAAGGGTAAAGACAGGGGCCAGGGGATTCATCCACTCTGATGAGGTACTGGGGAAGTACGGTCTCGAGAAGCACTTCAGGGAACTTGAGAAGCACCACAAGGCCGACCCCGGGGACACCCTCATAATAGTGTCTTGTGAGAGGGCCCTCGCGCTCAGGACATTCCAGGCGATACACGAATACCTCTCCCAAATGCTCAGGGGAATACCCGAGGAAACCAGGCGGGCTCTGGAGAGCGGCGACAGCGAGTTCATGCGTCCCCTCCCGGGCGCAGCGCGCCTCTATCCTGAGACCGACATACCCCCCATACAGGTGACCCAACCCATGCTCAGGGACATAAGGAGGAAACTCCCCGAACTCCTCGAGCAGAAGCTCATCCGGTTCACTGCGCGATACAGGATAAGCCGGGAGCTTGCCTCCCAGGTAGTCCACAGCGGCTACCCTGACCAGTTTGTATATGCTGTCAAATCCGGCCTCGAGCCCACGTTTGTGGCCAGCATCCTCACCTCTGGCCTCACCCAGCTAAAGAGAAAGGATGGCGTGCCTGTGGAAAACCTCACAGATTCTGAGTTCAGGAGACTGTTCGACTATCTCAAGGCGCGCAGGCTCCCGCGTGAGATGGTGCTTGAGATGATAAGGGAGCTGGCCACTCGCCCAGGCATTGACCTTGCAGACATCGTGAGGGAGGAACCCCTCTCCGAGGCCGAGCTATTGTCCCTGATACGCAGGGTGATATCCAAGAACAGGAACGTGCTTTCCAAGGATAGGCCTGAGAAGATACTCATGGGTGAGGTAATGAAAGAGGCCAGGGGAAAG
>DAOVFN010000060.1 GCA_030672885.1 Candidatus Aenigmatarchaeota archaeon
GCCACGGGAAACGGAAGCGGATGGTACAAGGTCAACATCACAGACACAGACCACCCGGACTACACATACGGGTGGTATAACGTCACGATGAATGCCACAAGGGACCACTATCCCAATGAAAGCGTGACCCTGACCCAGACATTCTATCTTGCGTCAAGGCCTGTCCTGTCGCTCGGGACACCGGGAGTAGACCCTGCCTTTGGCGGATGGGGAAAGACATTCAATTTCACAGTGGATGTTTATGACGAGGACCAGAACAATGTAACAGTCTACCTGTGGAAGAAGCCCCAGGCTGCCAGTGATAGCGATTGGGATCTTCTTGACAACTGGGCATGCGTGGACTGCTCTGATGACCCAGGAAGCCCGGACACACACAAATTCTCAATCCAGTTTGATTGCGGGGATATCAACAACTCCCAGTACAAATTCAATGCCACTGATGAGATGAACTACTCGTCCGCATCAGAACCCGGCGGTACCTTTGACATACAAAAGGACACCGTTGACTATAATATAGAGCAGGGAGACGGCGAGATAGCCTACAGGCATGGAATAAATTACACAGTGCTCTCTGTTGGTGTGTTGGATACAGACAAAAACAACATGCCTGTCTCCGCAGGGGTGAACGGAACCTTCAATGTCACCACTAATGGAAATGACTGGGGCCCCTCCTACACCAACCAGACAGACCCTGATGGCAAGCTTATACGCTACTTTGATGCAGACTGCAACCACACATTTGGCCAGCAGAAGTGGAAGGGTTATGTAGACAATGATGCCTGTTATCAGGAGGCTGGATATGCCATGAACAACACACTCTATGTTCACGGCCAGCTCTTCAACAACATCGGTATGCCCGAGGAACAGGAGCTCTTCAATGTCACAGACCCTGTCCCCATCAGGCTCAACACCACCTCAGACTGCTCCCTGGACAGGCCGGACGAAGCCATAATAAACAACTCCTACATAACCATCCAGGTAAGAAGCCCCTACGGGGAGTGGTTCTCCTGCACCCCGATAGTGAACGAAACAGAGCCCACACAGGGCTTCTATAACTGCACCTGGGACTCCACAGACCACAGGGAGGGCTTCTGGTCCATCCAGCACAACTCCTCAAAGGCATATTTCAGTGACAACCATACCTTCCTCCAGGACTGGTTCCAGCTGGACAACCTCAACTCCACCTGGTCAAACCAGCAGGTCGTACCCCAGACAGACGGCTGGACCAGGCCCTTCAATTTCTCTGTGAACATAACAGACCCTGACTCAGACCTCGTGAACTGCACCCTAGAGATCAACAAATACGACGGCCAGGGCTGGCTCACCTATGGCAACATGACCCTCCACGACCCCTCAGGCGTAACCAACCAGGTCTGTTGGGTAGAGGTCTGGAACTTCACCGGAGATGACATGGGCGAGAACACCTATCGCTTCTACATCCAGAATGGGGAGCCTGCAAACTACTTCCACACAGACAACTACACAGGTCCTGTGCTTGAGGTTGCCAACACATCCATGGCCTTCATCACCCAGAACGAGACCATAGTCAACATGACCAGTGACGTCAAGCTCCTGACGGTCCTTGTGAACGACACAGACAACTCCACTGCCCAGAACTGGTTCCCGCCAGATGTCAATGTAACCTTCTGGGTCACCTACAACACCTCCTTCCTCAACGTGACCCTGAACCAGACCAACCAGACAGGCTACGCCAACTACCTCTTCGACCCGGATTGCAGTTTCTCCATCGGTCCCCATGAGTGGTGGGCCAATGTGACTGACAGCTATTACGAGATGAACACCACAGGCTACAACCTGACCACCTATATCTATGACGACCTCCTTAACAACATAACCTTTCCTGACTACACCCAGTTCAACAAGGGGGTAAACATAACAATCAATGCCACGATTCAGGACAGCTGCGGCAACAATGTGAGCGACGCCAACGTATACTTCATCATGGAGAGCGAGCTCTACAGCGACACATACTACTGCAACGACACCCAGATGCTTGGAAACGGCCAGTACAGTTGCGAGTTCAACTCAAGCGGCATGAAGGCAAGCTGGTACGACGTCACCATGGCCTCGAACAAGACCTACTATAACACAAACCACAGCTATGACCACCACACATTCAGTGTGGAGACAGCCCCTGTCCTGGTCTTTGCAGGCTACGGCGTTGACCCGATAGGGGGAGGCTGGGGCGAGTCCTTCACCTACTCGGTCAATGTCTCGGATGAGGACGGCGACACCGTAAGGGTATATGCCTATGAGAGGAAGTATGGGGATGCCAGTTGGGGATCTCCCCTGATTGCCCCCAACGGAGAAGATCCGTACCAGGAATGCCAGCCCTGCGACAACACCACTCTGACATTCACCATAGACACATTTGACTGTGCCAATGGCCTGGGCGGCAACCTGACCAGGGTGAGGGAGTTCAAGTTCAATGCCACGGACGACCCGCCCGGGCCTGATGATACAGATGAAATTGGACCCAGAAACTACACAATCAGAAAGAACGATGCAATGATTGAGCATGTTCAGGGTAACGATTCATGGGTTTACAGGCCCAGTGGCTCAATAACCATGCAGGTCAGGATATATGATCTAGTCAAGCAGCAGTACGCAAACATACCCAACGAAAGGTCAATTATAAATGTCACCAACATGACAGGCAACTGGATAAGCAGCCCTGTGAACTGGTCAGACCCCCAGGGTTACATAACCTATGAATTCGACCCGGGCTGCTACCCCAAGTACGATACAGGCACCCAGATGTGGAGAGGATATATCGAGGGCACTCCATCAAACCCCGGCTGCTATGCAGACAATGTCTCGGATAACTTTACAGTCAAGATATGGACAGTTCCCCTGAACTACACCCTTACCATACCTGATGGGGAGCACTACAGGAGAGGCCTAGACAACATCACCATAAGGGGCCGCGTATATGATGAATGCACCGGAGAGATGGGCGGCGTGAACAACGCCACCGTGAAATTTGAGGCAATATCCCCGGCATGCACATTCGAGTGCAGCGACGGGGCAGGCAGCGACGGAGGCGGAATCGAGGACGAATTCGAGTCAGAAGGGACCCGGGGCTGGTACAACTGTACCTTCTGGGGGCCTGGCAACACCTCAAACTGGGCAGACACCTGCCTTAATTACTACAACACCACCATTTATGCAACCAAGGACTACTACAACAGCTCATCTGCCACGGTAGACAACGACTCCTTTGTCCTGACTCAGGCGCCATCCATAAGGTGGTGGGCAAATCCCCACACCATAAACCCGATAGGAGGCGGCTGGGGAGCCAAGCACACATTCCACTACTATTTCGAGGATGACGAGGGAGTCTTGGATTCTGTTAACATAACCCTCTGGAAGAGCGTCGGTGCGGACAACTGGACACTGATAAACTACACCATGCGCAACAACCCCAACGAGCAGCTGTTCACCTTTGTGCACACATTCAACTGCAGCGAACAGGGAACCAATTACTACAAGATTAACGCCACTGACAAGTGGAACGACACCAACGAAACCACTACCGAGAACTGGAACATGGGCAAGGACAGGGCCTATACCTATGCAGGCGTGCCAGAGGGAGATGTGGACAGGGAGGGTCAGGAGACCGCCTACCTTAGCGTGTACTTCTCGGATTTGGACAAGGGCTACACCAATGTTGGAGCAGGTGTGGATGGAAAGATATGGGTAACCATGAACGGCTCTGATACAGGCAGCTGGGACAGCGGTCATGCAAACCAGACCTCGAGCGACGGCTACATGAGGATATGGTTCGATCCGGGCTGCGACCCGCTCTACAAAGTGGGCCCCCAGAACTGGAAGGGTGGCATAGAATTCGACGAATGCTATGAAAACTATGCAGGCAACTCCTCTTCCACCACCCTGACCATATACGGGCGCCTCAACTCCACAATCGACACCCCGCAGCAGGGCAATGTCACCACGGTGGGAGAGATGCTCTACAACAGATACAATATGACAGATGACTGCGCCGAACCTGTAAACGAAACCTCCACCACACTCGAGTTCAGGCCGCCCACGGGCAGCTGGGAGTCCCACACACCTACGGATGAGGGAGACGGCTGGTATAATTATGACTGGGACACCTCCTTCCACAAGGGAGGCTGGTACGATGTCAGAATAAACGCAAGCAAGACCTACTACAGGCCGGACAACTCCACAACCTGGGAGGACTGGTTCTATCTCGAGAACACCCCGCCAGCCATATCCAGCATCAATGTCACACCCTCTGAGGGCCCCTGGGGAGGGACCTATACACACAGCGTCTACATCTGGGACACCCAGCAGGACAACGTGACGTGCGAGCTCTGGGTCTCCACAGACGGGGGCTCCAACTACTACATAAAGAACTCCACTATAATCTGGGGAGGCAGGGACTGGTGCAACCTCACTGTGGGAGACGCCCTGGATGGCACAGAATTCAACTGCACAGACATGGGAACAGACAACAAGTTCTACTTCATGATAGATGACGAGACCAATGTCAACTACACCAACAACCTCACAGGGCCCAACCTCACTGTAGGCACTGCCATGATTACATATAATTTCGGAAACAGCTCTGTCATAGACAGGGATGACTCCTCTTCCAACTACCTGGCTGAATACACAGTCTATGTCAATGACACCGTGAGGGTGGGTCCTGTCCTCACGGGCACAGACATAACGTTCTGGACAACCTACAACAACTCTGTTTTTGATGGCGGGAATCTCAACCACACCAACACCTCGGGCCACGCAACCCTCCGCTTCAATCCCA
>DAOVFN010000034.1 GCA_030672885.1 Candidatus Aenigmatarchaeota archaeon
TATGACGATCAGAATTGCCCATCCGTATGTCATCAGATATTCCATTGCTGATTGTGCTTTTTTCATGGACATCACTTAACTATTGGGAGAGGGGGTATAAATTTAGTCAGCCTGCTATGGGGTGGGTATCATGGAACCGAACATCACTGTTACCGCGACCCTTGCTATGAGGAATATGCTCAATGCAGCCACACTCATGAGCGGTATGTACTTTATCCCGCCTCTCTCGTTTCCGGAATCTATTATGCCTATTATGAGACCGCCAAACACTGTCGTTATCAGGATTGCCACGATGGAGAAAATGAAGATAAATCCATCATCAATCTGCATCTCGCCGAAACTCATCATGGGAAGCCTGCTCTGATACTCTGGGGGAACCTGTGCCATCGAACCAAGGCTGCCTATGGTCGTGACAAGATAGGATGAAAGGGCATACATCACAGGAGCGCCGACACACCCGGCAAAGCCTATGAATATCCCGTACATGAGTATGTTGGCCTTGACCTCTTTATTGATGGACTCCCGTCTTCGTACGTCTATGGCGGTTTCCTCGAACAGTGAAACCAGCTGCCCCCCTGCCTTTATGCCCTTCACGACAAGGTCCATGGTAGTCTTCAGGACATCGGATTTTATGCTCTTGGGTATCTCTACCAGGCTCTCCTGGAGGCTCCTGCCTGTCATCATCTCCTTGCCCGCCCGCTTGATTGCATCAGAGAGCGGCCCGAACTCCTTTCTGGCAGAGAGCAGCATGGCCCTGCTTGGAATGAATCCTGATTTTATATTGGCTGCCATGAGCTGGAAGGCATCCGGCAGGATGTGCTCCACGAACTTGCTCCTATTGTCCACAGCCAGTATGAGGAGGCCGTGGAGCATGCTGAAGGTTGCTATGAAAGTGACAACAAACGCTATTGCAAAGTACTGGAGGAAGACGCCTCCGGCAATGACTGCAAAGGCCACGCTTATTATGAATGTCCTGTTTACAAAGCTTTCCGGGCCATTCTTGCTTCCGGAATATATGAGCAGGTTCTCTATACCCCTGATATATGCCCGGGGCATGAGCTTGTAAATCATATGTTATACTTGGTTCCGGAAGTAAATAAGCATTTATCAGCTCATGATGGTTCCCTGCAGGATTTCAATCGCTTCTGCTTATCAATTCGCCATTTGCTTAAAGGCAGGTCAAACAGAAAGAATATTTCACATTCCGATTAAGAGAGATTTCCATAAAGAATATGCGTCAGAGGCCGCTTATGAATGACTTCCCGACAAAGTCCTGGGCAGCCTTGCATTCATTGCTCTGTATGTTTGCCTCTGTAAGGTTGCCGGACACGCCACTGATTGAGAAGGTCTCAAGCTCGCCGGCATCTGCCTCAAAGGTCCCTGAGGGTTTGGTAACAGAGCCATCGTCAAACTTCAGGATAACGTCAAAGGTCAGGTCCACGTCTCCCATGTTGTCAACATAAAGATCAAGCGTGTCGGTACCAGAGTCATATGTGGCCCCGCGGATTATCATGTCAGCGCCCAGGCAGTAATCTATCTGCCTGGTCTGCCTCTCTGTGAACTGGGTTGCCCAGTTGGCCAGAAACCCTGCTATGATGAGAGTGAATGCTATGAGTGTTATGACAGCAACAAGCGGTGACACTCCCTTCAACATCCTTTGATCTGACATGGTAATTAATATTATGATGAGCCTCTATATAAGTTTTTGAACCGTCCCTAGAAAATCCTTATCTGGGGCAGCTGGGTGGCCAGGGTGAATATCATGTATCCTATAAAAACCAGGATGACTGAATGCTTCAGTCCCGCTGGAATGGAACCCTCTGCCATCTTGCCTGTGGCCAGGCCGGCAAAGAATCCCTGTATGATTATGAACATGGTAAATATCTGGGAATACTCCCCCGGACTGAGGGGAGTGGCGTCAGAGAAAGCAACACCCGACAGCCTGTCAGGCGCAAGCACAGGAAGGATGAAGACCTGTATCACGACCATGATGAATATGAATATGAAGAATATCATATAGGATGTAACCACCTGGGAATATACAGAGGCGCTGCGCTCGGCATTGAGCTTGTTTATGGTTGTCATGGACTTCCTGACAGAATTGAGGGTGTCTGATACCTTTCCGCCAATCTTGTAGGTCTCTATTATGGTGCTGACGGCCCTGTGTATGTCCCGGGAACGCGTTTCCTTGGCAAAGTTTCCCAGGGCCTTCCTGAAGGGCACCCCCCAGTTGACCTGGGCAACCATGTTATTGATATGCTTTGAGAGCGAGAGGTAGTCCCTCTTGGAGCAGTGCTCAAGAGCCATTGGAAGCGTCATGCCGGAATCAATGGAATCGCTCAGGTCCATTATAAAGGATATGAACTGGTTCTCCATCTCTTTTTTTGTCCTGTAGCGCGCGTAAAGTGACATGACCGGGGGGAGGACGATAAGGAGGCCGCCCATCATATTGAATATGGGCACGGCAAATGGCAGGATTTCGGCAACCACAAAACTGGACAGCGCTATCACTATAACGCCACCCACGACAGACAGTATCTCGAAACCGTATTTCATTCTAGACACCCATAGGTCTTCTGCTCTTTACGAGACCGATGAGCATGAACTGGAACATTACGAGGAACGCCAGTATGCCCATCAGCAGGTACTGGACATCGATGCCGATGCCTACAAAGGATGATATGACGAGGATGAATGTGATTCCCAGGGTGGGAAATATCACGCAGAATACCATGTACATCAGGGACAGGGGATTGAGTTGGGCGCCGTATTTCTTGATTGCGATCCTCTGCTCTTCGGAGAGATTGTCCACTATCTGCTTTATGGTCTGGCCTATGTCAGCCCCGGACTTGAGGGCATTGACCATCTGCCACATCACCCTCCTGAAGTACAGGGATGGATTGTCCCTGGCAAGCATCTCAAGGGCTGCAATCTCTGATTTTCCAGTATTAATCTCATTCACGGCCCGCTTGAATTCCTGAGAAAGCATGCCATAGTTGCTCTGTGCTATGGACACCAGGGCATTATAGAGGGGAACGCCTGACCTTACCTCAATCAAAATGTGGTGAAGGGCATAGGGCAGGAAATGTTCGAGCTTGCTGACCTTCTTTGTCACAGAGAGTTTGGGGTACATGGCCAGGTAGATAAGGGCTACAAAACCTATCACAAAACCCACAAGAAAGGATACGCCCACAGCCTTGGCGACCTCCACTTTGGCTGCCAGGGTAAGCAGTGACAGCGGCCCAAAGAGCACAGAGAAATAGAATGCTGCCGTGAAGAAGGCCATTGCCATCCATTCCCTGGCATCGAAATCGAACCCGGACTGCTCCAGGTCGAAGTCCAGACTGGGGAACATATGGGAGAGGCTCTCTCCGATTCCCAGGAACCTCCTGGACATGCGCCTGACCTTGGAGAGCGGAAGGGGCAGAAGCGGGATTCTCTTCTTCTTGAGCATGTTAAATAATTGGTTACTGGTATAATAAAATTAGGCAGAATTGATCAATGCTCAAGGCATATCTTCTAGGATTGCTTGTGAACTACCCCCTACAAGCAAGGGGCTTCTCGCTCCATTACTTTGCTTATAAATCATTTTTGCAACCATAAAAAGTCGGTGAGGTATTGCATGAAAAAATACTTTCTGGAAGACCGGGAATATGATGATGTCAAGGTAAGCATAGGCCTTGATGAGAAAACCTCCAGGGAACTGGAAATCATATCATCGGTTGCTATCGTAAGGGAAAGTAAAACCAGTGTCGCGTGGGGCATCGGAGTGGGAGGCAGTGTGGACTCGAGCCCGCTTTTCCACAAGGACAAGGTCTATTTTGGCTCATGCGACAAGAATGTTTATGCTGTTTACATAAAGAATGGCAGGCTTGCATGGAAATTCGGCACAGGAAAGCCTGTATTCTATCTCGGATGCATGCATGAGGGCCGCCTTTATTTCGGCTCCATTGACGGAAAGCTCTACTGCCTTGATGCCGATACAGGAGAAGAGGTATGGAGCCTGGATATAAATTCCTCCATAGCTACGGGGCCTAACATTCACGACAGAATTCTCTATTTCGGTGCAAGAGATGGGAACCTCTATGCTGTCTCTTTGCAAGGCAAGGTTTTGTGGAAGTTCCCGACCAATGGGCCAGTGGTTTCCTTTCCAACCATATATAAGGAAAGAATATATTTCGGTTCGTGGGATTACAACCTTTATTGCCTGGACGCTAAAACAGGTAAGCTTATATGGAAATTTGCAACAGGGGAAAAGATAAACTGCACCCCGACTGCGTATGATGATATAATATGCTTTAGTTCATTTGATTGCAATGTTTACGCACTTTCTGCCACAAGCGGTAATCTTTTATGGAAGAGGAAGCTCGAATCAACGCCATCCACAGCATTAGCTCCTTATTCTGTCTCCAATGGTGTTATTTTTTTCGGTGCGAGGGATAGTAATCTTTATGCCATCGAAATCAGGACAGGAAGATTGAAGTGGAGATTCGCTACCGATGACATTGTAAGCGGTTCTCCCTGCATACATAATGGAAGAGTCTTCTTTGGTTCGTGCGACAACAATGTTTATGCGGTATCAGAGGATTCAGGTAAGTTGCTCTGGAAATTCGCAACCGGCGGATTGATAGATTCTGCCCTGAGGTTACAGAACAGAGTAATTTATGTTGGTTCCTGGGACTGCAATCTCTATGCAATAAGCACAGAAGGGAAACTCGTCTGGAAATTCCATACCAGCCTGAGCTACCCCGCTGTGGTAGAAGACCAAGAGGTTTTGCATTCAGCTCCCAAGTTTGAGGTCATGATACAGGAAGAAATAAAGAAGGAAGAGAAATACCAAGGCAAACAGTCCCTGGGGGATTACGGAGCCATTTCAGGACTGTACATGAATGTATCGCAGTACAGCCTCGATCTCGGCCCCTACACAAGGAAGGACAAGAAGAGAGGATATATGTAGCTACCGCTAACCAATATTATAAATTTTTTCAGAATTATTCAAGAAGGGGATGATATGGCCGACTACTTCCTCCCGGAGATGGATTACCAGGATGTTGAAGTAAAGGCAGTGCTTGATGAAAAGACCTCCAAGGAGCTGGAGATTATATCATTTTTCGGGTCTCTGAAAGAGACAGCCATCAATCCGCTTTGGGGTCTCAAGGTCGGAGGGAGTGTGCTGACAAAACCGCTTTTTCATGGGGGAAGGGTTATATTTGGTTCATGTGACAAGAATGTCTATGCTGTTGACGAAGAAACAGGGAGATTGGTGTGGAGGTTCATGACAGGTGCCCCAGTCACCTACCTTGGATGTGTTTATGAAGGCAAGGTATATTTCGGGTCTTTTGATGGAAATCTGTACTGTATTGATGCCGATAGCAGGAAAGAGGTCTGGAAATTAGGGATAAACTCTTCCATTGCTACCGGGCCAGAGATTCTTAATAGCATCCTTTACTTTGGTGCGAAAGACGGCAACCTTTACTCAGTTTCTAAGGAAGGCAAGGTTTTGTGGAAGTTCCCGACCAACGGGCCGGTGGCTCATCCCCCATCGAAATACAATGGAAGGTTGTACTTTGGATCATGGGACTTTAATGTGTACTGCCTGGATGCAGAAACAGGCAAAATGATTTGGAAATTTCCAACAGGAGAGAAAGTAAACTCAGGAATGGTCATTCACGAAGGAATCCTTGTTTTTGGTTCCTTTGATAGAAATGTCTATGCACTTTCAGCTGATACAGGGAGACTCATCTGGAAACGTGGATTTGATAACATAATGGGAAATGCATACTATCCCGTCTCAAGGGGTGTCATATTCATGGGCTCTAGAAACTGTAATTACTATGCCATTAAGATAAAGTCAGGCAGGGTGAAATGGAGTTTTGCAGGCAAAGGGCTGATGACTGGCTCCGGATGCGTACATAATGGTGTTGTCTATATTGGTTCTTCAGACCACAACGTATATGCTCTATCAGAAGAGACAGGAAAACCCTTGTGGATATTTGAAACAAACGGGGCGGTGAATTCTGCCATCAAGATTCACAACGGAGTAATTTATGCAGGTTCCTGGGACTGCAATCTCTATGCAATAAGCACAGAAGGGGAACTCGTCTGGAAATTCCATACCAGCCTGAGCTACCCGGCTATGTTTGATGTCCAGGAGGGACATCAGCACGATCCAAGCTTCCAGATTATTATAACAGAGGAGCCGGCAAAGAAATCTGAGAAATACCAAGGCAAACAGTCCCTGGGGGATTACGGAGCCATTTCAGGACTGTACATGAATGTATCGCAGTACAGCCTCGATCTTGGCCCTTACACAAGGAAGGACAAGAAAAGAGGATATATGTAGCTACCGCTAACCAATTAAACCAATTATAATTTGCATGTTTCTTTCGCAAACGTTTCTTGAGGAAGTCGGTAGACTCCCGTAAAGAAAGGTTAAAGGTGAGCTATCCTTTTGTTCCAAGCTTTTCTCATATGGAAGCGAGCGGAGTTTCGAAGCGAAGCTCCTTTTTGCTCAAGTTTTTTCTTGAAAAAGGCTTGTTTAACTAGGACCGGTCGGGTATTAGTAATCGTGGGCTGAACACCTCGGCGAACCTTGGTGCTTACACCCCGATTCTATCAACCTGTCGTCTACAGGACCCTCCTGCACGCACCGCTAGTTGCCTAGCAGTTTGTGCAATGGTTGCCTCTTTTCAGGGACGGCTTCGCGCTTAGATGCTTTCAGCGCTTATCCGCGTATGGCGTAGCTACTCGGCGTGCATTGACCGCAGGACAGCTTGTCTATATAGCATAAGCTGTCCAACGAGTGTCACAACCGATACACCAGAGGCCACGGGACCATGTTCCTTTCGTACTAAAGGTCCCTTCCCCTCAGGCGACCAACACCTCCAGCAGATATAGAACGTACTGGCTTATGCCTCGCGATGGTCCTGAGCCATGTCTAGAGTTTGAACTGTATATTAAGGATTATCATGATTTGCAAACATGACTTAACCAGGACCAGCGCAAGATCGCACCGTACTTAACCCAGCTAACGTGGCTCTTTAATGGGTGAACACCCCCACCCTTGGACGCTTACAGAACCTGTTCTTCGAAAGCAGAAGCTTCTGTAAAGAAAAGGCTTTGCTGCACGTCCAGGAAGAGCCGAGCCG
>DAOVFN010000127.1 GCA_030672885.1 Candidatus Aenigmatarchaeota archaeon
GTTATGGGGTCAACCACATCACTGACAAAAGGGAGGACCTCATAAACAACAGGAGGCTTAATCTTTTTGTCACAGGAAGGGCCGGGGGTTTCATAGTTTCTGCGTTTGTGGCGCTGGGGATTTGTTTCTCCCTGATGCTCCCGCCGCTCTCGTCGGTTGTCTGCATGGCCAGCATCCCCCTGACACTGGCGTACTCGCTTCTCAGGATAAAGAGGCTCCTCGTAAAGAACATCTATACTGGATTTGCCATGGCGCTGGCCTTTCTTGCAGGAGCACTGGGCGGCTCTGTTCTCACACAGGAGATGATCTGTTATTTTCTTTTTGTCTCTGCCATGGGTTTCATCCTGAACCTGATTGGTGATATAAAGGGGTGTGAAGGCGACAGGGCAGTTGGTGTAAAGACATTGCCTGTGATTCAGGGAAATGCTTCGGCAAAGGTGGTCGTGTATTCTGTTGTTGCGCTGTCCCTGGTTTCAGTGGTTGCGCTGAGCTGCATGCACATGCTCTTCTTTGCCCCCTGTCTTGTGGCGATGTCGGTTTTCCTCAGCAGGGATCTTCATGGTGCAGCCAAGTACAGCCTGTCGTCCTCATTCCCCATGTTTCCTGTGTGGATGATTGTGATTGCGTGATGTTATGTGCATAGTGACGTTTGACTGGGAAAGGAACGATGCCGTAGAGAAGGTCAAGAGCTTCAGCAGAAATAACTCTTTGTCCTTTGTTGTCCTGGAGCTGACAGAGGCCTGCAACTTCAACTGCATGTGGTGCTATGCAGCAGCCAACAGGGGAGGGAGTTCGAGGCACATGCCATGGGAGAAGGCAGAGAGGCTCATAAAGATACTTGCAGATTCCGGCATAAAACAGGTGACCTGTTCGGGAGGCGAGCCGCTCATGTATCCGCATCTGGAGAGGTTCGTCAGGAGCGCCACAGAGCACGGGCTGATAGTGCATCTGAACACCAACGGCTATTTTCTCACAAAGGAGCGTGCAAGGGAACTGAAGAAGGCGGGCATGACACAGGTCCAGACAAATATAGACAGCCTTAATCCGGATGAGCACAACAGGGTACGGGGAAACAGTGAGTCCTTTGAAAGGGCTGTTGCTGCGCTGAAGAACGCCAGGGATGCCGGAATGACAGCGGTCTCCCAGACCGTTCTGACAAAGAAGAATGAAAAGGATGTCGTGGACATCTTCAGGTTCGCACGGAGCATTGGCGTGCAGCGGTGCAGGGTGTGGGACATGGTTCCGTCCGGGACGGCAATCGAGAACATAGAGCTCAGGCCCACTAGCTTCATAGGCACCCTCAAGGAACTGTGCAGCTTCGCAGAAGAGACAGGTGCCATATCCGTGGAGTCTGCTGATCCGTTGTTTCCTGCAAACCACAGGCCTGGCATAGATGTGTATGGGGGCATATGCGCGGCCAGCATGGGCGGGTTCACCACCATATCCGTGCAGGGTGACGTATTCTTTTGCGCCACCTTGAGGAAGACCCTTTATAATGCATTCGAGGTCGCTGAATCCAATGGCAACTCCATAAGGGACATCCATGCGGAGAAGGTCAGGAAGTTTGTAGGGCAGCTGCATGTCCCGGATGAGTGCAGGGAATGCGAACACTTCAAGCTCTGCCATGGAGGGTGCCCGACAAGGAGGGCATTCAGCCCTGATGGCAGGGACTACTGGTGCATACGGCCGCGGCCAGCGAAAATCAGCGGGCCATGCGCTATGAGTACGTGACTGTGAGGTGCTTGAATCCCTGCCTGATGCTTGTTATCTTCAGTGTTTTGTCTGTGAGCCACAGATACCCCAGTATGGTCTGGAAGAGAAAATCCCAGTTGTCATCCTCTGACTGCATGCCATAGGGGGGGTTCCTGATATCGATAATGATTTCGTTCTTCTTATCCAGTATTCTTACCAGGCCCCATCCCATTGACTGCAGGAGGTTTTTCAGGAGCGTCAGCCTTTGTGTGCCACCGGCCTCCCTGTCGATTATGTTGCTGAAGTATTCATAGGAGATGCCAGCCACCCTGTCAAGCAGGGCGCCCTCCCTGCCAATCAGGTGATAGAGCGTGTTTTCGATCGGGACTATGGGGGTTCCGCGGAAGTATATCCTGTTGTTCTTTTTCAGCTGGAATATATTCTTCTCGAGGCCTGTCTTCAGCGCGAATCCCTTGACCAGGTCGTGGCGGTTCAGTTCGTCGTATATGGCCTTTTCCTTGGACTTCACAATCAGGGGTTTGTTCTCAATCCTGAACACGTAGCTGCAGAAATCCTTTGTCTGGTTTATTTCAATGGGGGTTATCCTGGACTTGTACAGGGCACCCAGCACACCGATATAGAACCCGAGCATTAACTTGTTCTCCCCGATTTCCCGTGTAGTCCCCTCCCTCCTTGTTTTTATGGTGATTGTTCTGTCCTTTTTTGTGACGTGTATGTCCTCCATCAGCCCCATCCCTATCCATGCCTTTTTTATGACAAGGTTCAGGAGTATGTGGGGAGGAAGCCTTTTCAGGGCAGGCGGCACAAGTTCCTTGAAGTACAGCTCCATCCATCTCTGGTATGCCGACCTGAGGTTTTCCCCGTAACCCAGCTTCTCGCAGGTTTTTATGTAGTTCAGGCATATGTCTTCAAAAAACAGCGTCCACCTGCTCTTGCGCAACTTGAATTTGTTGACAATCCCCCCTACAGTGG
>DAOVFN010000081.1 GCA_030672885.1 Candidatus Aenigmatarchaeota archaeon
TCTTCACCAGGATATCCAGGGGTGCGGACACGGCAGACAAGATATCGCAGGAGTGTGGAATGGATGTAAGGGTCCTTGGTATGCTGAGCGATGCATGCAGGGGTATGGGTATGCTTGATGGCCAGGGTGAAATTATGAAGAACTCACCTGGCGCCGAGAAGTTCCTGGTTAAGGGAAAGGAATCGTATGTGGGAGACGTCGTGGTCCTTGCCGGTGAGGAATATTATGATGTGTGGAGGGGGCTGAAGGACGTTATAATCACAGGGAAGCCTGTCAGGGATGACAGGATAGTCAGGCTGAGCAGGCCCGGCTATGCCGAGAGATATATAAAGGCTATGGCAGAGGTGTCTTATGGGCCAGCCAAAACGCTTGCTAAGGAACTGAAGATGCAGGGAAGAAATGATTTGCTGGAAGTGGGCGGCGGCTCTGGAACATATTCCATAATGATTGCCAAGGAGAACCCCGGGCTCAAGGCCACAGTGTTTGACTCGCCCTTTGCATGTAATCTTGCAAAAAGGAGAATAAAAGACATGTGCGCAAAGAATGTGGCAACGCTGGCAGGGAATCTTGAAAGGGGCGCGTTGCCCACGGGTTATGATGCAATCATGTTAACGCATGTATTGCAGGAGATTGCCCCTGAAAAATGTGAGGCTCTTCTGAAGAGGGTGTATAACAGCCTTCCCAAGGGAGGGGGTGTCATCGTGAATGAGTTTCTTTTGGAGAAGGGGAAACCCGGCAGTGTGTTTTCTGACCTCATGGCTATACATACATTCATGCTCTCTGATGGTGGTTGCCTGCATACGAGAGATGATATATCAGGATGGCTTATGAATGCCGGATTTGATGATATTAAATGTATAAAACCATCGGAGTTTATAATCAGTTTAACGGCCAGCAAGGTGAGATGATGAAATCTGATAAGATACTCGATATCGCCAAGAGGAGAGGATTCTTTTGGCAGAATTCCCTGGTGCACGGCCCGATTGCTGGGTTCTATGATTACGCGCATCTGGGAGCGTCACTCAAGAGGAAGTGGGAGAATGAATGGAGGAATTTCTTTTTGGGGCTGGATGATAATTTCCATGAGATACAGGCATGCCAGATAATGCCTGAGGAGGTATTCAAGGCATCGGGGCACCTGGAGTCGTTCATAGACCCTATGGTAAAGTGCAAGAAGTGCGGCAACATCGAGCGCGCAGACCATGTGCTCTCGGCTAAGATAGAGGGGGATTTCGAGGGGGTCTCCCTGGAGAAGATGAGCGAGCTCATAATGAAGCACGACATGAGGTGCGAGAAATGCAAGGGGAAGTTCTCAGAGGTTGGGATAATCAATATGATGTTCCCACTGGACATAGGAACAGGCAAGATGAAGAGAACCGGGTATCTCTCACCAGAGACTGCCCAGGGAGCGTATGTCAATTTCAAGCTCGAATTCGAGGCCCTGAGAAGGAGGCTGCCTATGGGACTGGCCATAGTGGGCAAGGCCTTCAGGAACGAGATATCCCCCAGGAACGTCCTGATAAGGATGAGGGAATTCACCCAGGCCGAACTGCAGATATTCTTTGATCCAGGCAAAATCGGGGAGCACCCCAGGTTCAGGGAAGTGGCTGGATACAAGCTAAGGCTCTATCCGGAAGGCAACAGGAAATCAGGAAGGATAGATGAGCTCAGGTGCAGTGAGGTTGTGAGCAAGCTGAAGCTTCCAAGGTTCTATGTGTACCACATGGCCAGAATCCAGCAATTCTATCTCAATCACCTGAAGCTTCCAAGGGATCGGTTCAGGTTCAAGCAGCTCACGGATGACGAGAAGGCATTCTATAATAAGTACCACTGGGACATCGAGCTTAATCTTGAGAGCCTTGGGGGGTTCTCTGAGATGGCTGGATGCCATTACAGGACAGACCACGACCTCAAGGGGCACCAGAGAGTGTCCGGAGAGAGCATGGAAGTGAGTGTTGATGGCAGGAAGTTCATGCCCCATGTCCTGGAGCTCAGTTTTGGTGTGGACAGGAACGTGTATGCCATGTTCGAGCTTGCGCTCAAGGAGGAGAAGGATAGGGTTGTCATGAAGTTTCCCCGGAGGGTGTCTCCGTTCGATGTGGGGCTGTTCCCCCTTGTCAATAAGGATGGCCTCCAGGAGAAGACAAGGGAGATTCAGGTCATGCTCAAGGAATCTGGATTCAGCGTATTCTATGACGAAGGCGGCAGCATCGGGAGAAGATACCGGAGGATTGATGAGGTTGGGATAGCTGCCGGGGTAACCGTTGATTATGAGAGCCTGGAGAATGATGATGCAACCCTCAGGGACAGGGACAGCATGAAGCAGATAAGAGTCAAGGTTTCTGAACTTGCGGGGGTGCTGGGTGAGTTCATTGCTGGAAAGGAGCTGGAGCATCTCGGGGTTGTCTTGAAGTAGTTCTGTTTTTATGTCTCTGTGCCGAGAAGCCTGTCCTTGAGCCACATCACACACATGACAGAGGTTGAGACGAGCAGTATTTCTGCCCATTCCACGGCACCAAGGGCGGTTGTGCTGAAGATTGGCTGGAAGACAGGAATGTAGACAACCATGAGCTGGAGCAGCACAGAGACCACCATAGCGAGGATGAGCTTCCTGTTTGAGAAGATGCCGATTTTGTACTTGAGCCTGACTGACTGCACCCTTACCATCTCGAACATAACTATGGTTGTGAACGCCACCGTAACCGCCTTTGCAGCGCCGCCCGGCAGGTTCAGCCAGAAGAGGAAAAGCGTCCCCACGCAGATTATGGCTCCAACGAGGAGGATGTCGGCTAGCATGCCCCTGGAGAGTATATTCTCTTTGGGGTTCCTGGGCGGGCGTTCCATGATGCCAGGAGCAGGGGGATCCACGCCGAGTGCCAGGGCAGGAAGGCCGTCTGTCAGGAGATTTATCCAGAGCAGCTGGATTGCCGTCAGTGGAAGGAGCACGGCTCCTGTGGCCGGGTCAGTGAATCCTATCAGTATGGCCATGAACACCACCAGGACCTCTCCCATGTTGCTTGAGAGAAGGTATTGTATGAACTTCCTTATGTTGTCATAGATGGCGCGGCCGCCCTGGACAGCCATGACTATGCTCGAGAAGTTGTCGTCGCGGAGTATCAGGTCGGAGGCCTCCCTGGAGACGTCTGTTCCCTTGATTCCCATGGCCACCCCGATATCGGCGCGCTTGAGTGCCGGGGCATCATTGACTCCGTCACCTGTCATGGATATGATGTGGCCCCTTCTCCGCAAGGAGTCCACTATCCTGACCTTGTGTTCAGGGTTCACCCGTGCATAGACCGAAATGCCGTTCACTATGGAATCGAGTTCCCTGTCGGAGAGACGGGACAGCTCGTCCCCGGTCAGGGATTTTATATCGCCCCGGCACATGTTGAGCTGCCTGGCTATTGCAACGGCTGTGTCCTTGTGGTCTCCTGTTATCATGACTACCTTGATGCCTGCCTTGCGGCAGAGCTCTATGTCCTCTCTGACACCCTTTCTGGGAGGGTCTATCATGCCCACAAGTCCCAGGAAGGTAAGGCCGGACTCGGCCTGTCTCTGGGAAGAGCGCTGCCCAATGGGCCTGGTAGCCACGGCCAGCACACGGAGGGAGTTGCTGGTCATGTCGTGGTTGGCATTGAGTATGCCCTCTCTGTCGCGCCTGGTGAGCTTGACCCTGCGGCCGTTCCTGAGGACATGTGTGGAGAGCGAGAGTATGGTCTCCGGTGCGCCCTTGGCGTGGAGCATGGCCTTGTTGGAATGGCAGACCACGCTCATCATCATTCGCTCGGAGGAGAATGGGAATTCCCTGGTTCGCCTGTGCCTGGAAAGCCTCTTGGCTGTGAATCCTGCCTTGGATGCGGCGACTACCAGGGCGCCCTCGGTGGGATCGCCTATGACAGACCACGCCCCACCCTCCTTTATTGGTCTGGCGTTGCTGCAGAGCGCGCCTGAGCGCAGGATGGAGGTGAGCGCGGTGTCTGTGGGCACATGGACGGGTCT
>DAOVFN010000037.1 GCA_030672885.1 Candidatus Aenigmatarchaeota archaeon
ATTTTCAAACTGCTGCTCCAAAACGTCACTTGAAATGACGTTTTCCGTAAGTGCTGCAAACATGCCGCTAACCAGAATAATCGATAAAAATACTAGAGTAAATTTCTTTTGGATGTTTAAAGAAACAGAGGCCATCAGCCCATGCTTAATCATGGCATACGCAATGATTGCCGCTGTGATTGTTGTTAATACTGTGGACAGCGGAATTAGCTTGATGCCGAGGACCGGGAAAATGACCTGGGTTATGGTTCCGCCTGTAAGCGGGATGGTTATGGCAACTATGAAAAGTTTTGCCTGGACTCTTTCTTTTGCCGATGCGTCTCTTAAATAGAAGCTGTAACAGCAGGAAAGACCGGCAACAATGTATCCTATGATGTAAAGCGTGAGTGGGAAGTAAAGAATTCCGTATGCAAAGCTGTACCCCCAGTAGGCCATCTCTGCTGATCCTGACATGAGATTTGTTGCAATGTTCACGGATATAAAGAACAGGGCGGGAAGGTAGAGTGGTATGAGCCAGGCCTTTTTTGAGATGAATTTCCTTTTTGTGAAGGCCAAAAAGAAATGGAGCAAAAAAGCGGCAGTGAGGGAGGAGCCTGCTGTTATCAGCCTGCTCCAGTATAGGGCTGCTTCGGGTGTGGGGGATGTGAAAACGAGAAAATCCCCCAGAGCCCAGGCCGCCAGTGAAAACACAAAGAGGCTGTAGAGCCTGTTTAATTTCGCTTTGGGGTTCCTGTAAAGGGTGTAGAGCCCGAGGGCTGTATTTGCCAAAAGGGCCGCCAGCGGCAAAAGCATGTATGGAGTCATAATCGCACCACTGTCATCTGGATTCAGGTCTTTTGGGCCCTTTTCTGTTCACCTTCCAGCTCCTTAATCCTCTTCTTGAGCTCCATCATCCTGAGCTCCCGGCCCACGGTAAGCCTGTTGAACCGTTCAAGCTCGTCAACCTTTGCTTCCAGCTCTTTTGTCTTCTTCTTGAGCTCATCCTCCATTGTCCTGCGGTTGGTGATGTCTCTTGCGGCCGCAAAAACCCCGGCTACGCGCCCTTGTGTGTCCTTGTAAACAGAAGCGTTGTAAAGTACATGGGTGACTCTTCCGTCATGGTGCTTGATATCAAGAGGATAATCCCGGACATGTCCTTCATGGAAGACCTGCTGGTAACCCTTACGGGCTGCATTCGGGTCTGTAAAGTAGCCTGAGAAATCCGTCCCTATGATTTCCTTGCGGGAGCGCCCGGTGACCAGTTCTGTTTCATGGTTTACATCAGTGATCTTGCCCTTGGCCGAGATCGTCATCAATACATCCAGGCTGGACTCAATGAGTTCGCGCGTATATTGATGATATTCTTTCAGGGCTTCCTCTGCCCTCCTGCGCTCTGTGATGTCCATGAAAAATCCTGCCATGTATCTCTGTTTTTTAATTTCTATGGCCCTGGAACTGACATCGCAATAAACCACCCCTTTGTCCTTTCTCAGGACAGGGATGTCCCTGGCAATGGTTGTTTTTCCCTGGATTTGTTTCGCGAACTGGCCAGTCACATAAGGCAAATCCCTTTTGGGATAAATAGCATGCATATCCAGTCTAAGCAATTCCCTTAACGGATAACCTGTTATTTCGCATATTCTGGGGTTGGCAAAAACAAGTCTCTTTGTTTTAATGTCAGCAGCAAGAATGCCGTCAGTTGCTCCCTCAAAGACTGCCCTGAACATCTCCTCGCTCTCCCAAAGGGCCCCCTCTGCATGCTTCTGGCCGGCTGGTCTGGTTTTGCTGGCATGCCCTGACATGAAAGGGACTTGCCGGAAGGTTTATTATAATTGAGGTTGACCATGTTAACTGTTGCTGTAGTTAAGGGTGTTGCTTTAAACCGCCTGGTGGGGTTTGCATTGACTTTGTTTCACAGGCAAACCCATGGCCAGAGTTTGCGTTTATCTGCTGGTTTGCCTTGCTTTCAGAAATCTTTCGGTTTTGAATTTTGGGCAACAGAATGCCAATAATTCCAGAAAGACATGTATTTTCTTAACGCTCCAGGGGGTCTACAAACCCATCAAAACCACTCTCTGTCAGTTCTGCAGGAGCCTTTAGAATGTACAAGAAATCTATAATTTCACTGTTCTCTCAGAGTCGGGTTTGATAGATTTCATAGAAGAGAAGCTCGCGCCTAGGTGCATTGTTCTGTTCGGAAGTTACCCTAGGGGGGGGGAAGATAGTGAAAGCAGCGATATTGACATCTTTGTTGAATGCAAAAAAGAAGTGCTGAACATCAATAGATTTGAAAGGAAGCTCAGCAGGAAGATAGAACTGCACTTTAAAGAGAATTTTACTTCTTACACCGCTGAATTAAAAAACAACATCATAAACGGGATTGTAGTGAGAGGTCTTTTAGAATGCTATGAATGATTACGAGAGTTCAGCCAGACAAACAGAAATCATATTCCCTTAGAAAAATGGCCGAGATTACCCTGGAGAGATTGAGAAATACGGATATGGAGAGGTATCCTTCCAATACCCTTAATGATTATTATGATGTCGTTCACAAGTTGCTGGAGACCCTTGCCCTGTTTAAGAGGACTAAGATAAAAGGAGAGGGAGCGCACCAGGAACTTATCGAATATGTTGCCAAGGAATACAGTCTGGATGAGCAAACAAGACAATTCCTGCAACAAATGAGAGACTACAGGAACCGTATATCTTATGGGGGTTTCATGATACACAGAAACTATAGTAAAGGACATAACCAATTGGAATTCGTCCTTTACTAGTTGTATCGGAAATATCCTAAAAAGTCTTGCATGCCAATGCGAGAGATTTGCAGCTCTGCTGCAAAGACTTGAAACCGCTGGTTTCAAACGATGTGCATGCACTCCCGTGCTGATGCACAAGATAATGTCCGATACTATATGTTGTCCTGAATCAGGAAAGGATTAAGGATATTATAGCAAAGGACATAATAAATTGGAAAGTGTCCTTTGCTAGTTGTACCTGACACTATTCCAAAAAGTTATGTCAGGTACTATATTGGAAAACTTATGGATGAGCCCGGGTGACACCCCCTCCTTTCTGGGACGATTGCGTGGCATCTGAATCTTTCACATGGCCGCAAAGCAGAGGTTGACTTGGAAAGTTTACATGTGGGGTTTCTGTTTACCCTGTAAACAGCAGCTTGAAATAGCCAAAAAGAACCCATTTTTTATGGAGAGAGTGAAGAGCGGTGTAGAGGGCATGGACACGCTGCTCGGGGGCGGCCTGCCAAAGTACAGGTCAATACTGCTCTCAGGGCACTGCGGCACAGGAAAGACCATATTCGCAGCGCAGTTCATTAACGAGGGTCTCAGAAACAAGGAGCCTGCTGTTTATATAACGTTTGAGCAGGGAAGAAAGAAGCTCATAGAGGACCTCAGTGAGATTGGGATAGGCTTTGAGAAGCATGAAAAGGCAGGGCTCCTGAAGATTATCGGGGGGCCAATCGGCCAGGTGAACTATTTCAAGGACAAGACAAGGGCCGATGTATCTAACATAATCAGCGAGATAAAGGAGGTAATAGAGGAGACCAGGGCCAAGCGCGTAGTGCTCGACTCTGTGAACCTCTATACCATGCTCTTTGAGGGCTACATAGATAGGAGGAAGGCACTGGCAGGGCTTGTCTCTGCGCTGGAGAAACTCGACTGCACCACACTGCTGACGTGCGAGGTACGGGAGAACTCAAGGGACATAAGCTGGTACGGATTCGAGGACTTCGTGGTGGATGGCGTGATTGCCCTTCACAGGATACCGTTCGATGAGGGCATGTATGAGAGGGCGGTCTCTGTCGTCAAGATGAGGGGCATAGAACATGCCCAGACAGTCCGTGCGCTGAGGATAAAGGACACCGGCATGAAGATATACCCTGAACAGATACCGTTCCATAGATGATAAAGACACTATGTGTTACCGGGATAGTGATATTCGTTGCTGCAATTGTACTTATCGCGGTGGGCGGCATGGAACAGCCGGTTGGTAGTGAATTCATCATCCCGCTCCAGTTCGCATGGGTCATGGCAACATTCGCCCTGTTGGTTTTGATGCTGGAGCTGTACGAGAGATACGCATGAGGGGATTTCCCTGGGAGGCATTATGGGAAAGGTATTCGTGATGAGCGGGATATTTGTCTTTGTTGGACTCATCATGTTCGTCATATCGAGCAGCGTGGCCAGCAACCCGCTCAGTGACTTTGTCGTCCCGCTCCAGGTCGGGTGGTCCCTGGTCATAGTGGCGCTCCTGGCCCTGATAATCATGGAGCTCAGGTCATCAAAAATTCACTGAGCGAGCAGGCAACGCGCATTCTGTTGGTTACGCCCTCAGGGATTCCCTTATCTTTTTGTCAAGCTCGGCAAGCCTCTGCTCGCTCCTGTTCCTGAGGCTCTGATACGCGTCCTTGGATATTATGCCCTGCTTGAACTGGCTCTCGAGAAGTGACATCATCCTGGCTGTCCTGACCTTTTCCTCTCTCAGCCTCTCGGTCTCAATGCCCGCTCCCCTGATGGTGCCTGCAACCTGCCTGGCCTCGGAGAGCCTGCCCTTCATCAATATCCTGAGGTTCTCGCTTATCTTTCTGTAGAGGAGCATGAGGCCCAATATCACCAGGGTGAACACCATCACCAGGAACACCCACCAGGGAATGGCTATCCCTGCCAGCAGCTTATTGAGAAGGTTCTCGGCATCATCAAGATGTCTCCATGCCGCATATATCGATTTCAGGGAAGCGTCGTAGAGTTCCTCTCTCAGGTAGCCCCTGGCCAGCTTTATCTCGTTCTCGGCATCGTCCAGGATATCGTCGATATCGCCTGTGTCAAAGCCGGCATCCCTGGCATGTTCCGTTCTGTCCCTCAGCTCATTGAGTTTTGCCTGAAGCCTATTGAGCTCGAACTCTATGAGGTCCTTTTTTGAGGTGAATATCCTGAGCGTGAAGTTCTCATCATCAGTGGATTCTGTGGAATGGGCAACCGCATTGACCAGCATCTCGCCTGACTCGCCCCTGGGGACTGTTATCTGGACCGTGATGGTTGCTGTCTCGCCCGCCGCCAGGCTGCTCATGTTTGCGGGTTCTATCCTGTCTATCCAGGAATCCGGGATCCCCTGGAAGTCAAGCCAGATGTTGTGGATGACTCCACCGATGGCCTCTATGTTTATATTGAACTGCCTGGGGGCTCCGGCCATCACGCCCACTATGTCAGGAATCATGGTTATGTTTATCTGGCTCGGGGGGCCGGAAGGGGCTGCTGCAGGGGCGCCCTCACCCTCACCCCCGCCTCCTCCGGGTTCCTCTGGGAGACCCCCTGTCACATAGAACCCTGCACCGCCGGGCTGGACAGGCAATGAGGGATCATAGAGCACACTCACATTGAGCGAGTACCAGCCCCCTGGCTGGCTTCCCAGTATAAAGATGGGATCCCCGTTGTGGTTGCCTGTGTTGTCAATGCGGAAGCTCTTCTGTTCCCCGGCGCCCAGGTTTACTGAAATCTGCCCGAAATCCCAGGTCTGGCCCTGTCCATGCACCCAGTAATCAACGATAACGTCTTTGTTGTCAACCTCGCCCTTGTTCCAGAGGGTGATATTGAAGTTCAGGTAGTTGCCGGGATCGATGGTGCTCTGGTCAAGCGTCACCCCAATGTCATAGGGCCCTGAGGACGCTATCCGGAACGGAAGGATGTCATAGGTCATCTTGTCGCCCAGGGTGACCTTCAGGAGGGCAAGATAGGAACCCGTAAGAACGCTGCCCAGAACCTCTGTGTGAGAATAGAATCCCGTTGATGTGTGACTGAAGTCGCTTATGTCGAATTCCTTCCATACTTCGGGGCCGTATCCCTCTGTATAGTAGATGGTGAGGTTGATTGCGTCAGGGTCCGCGGGCTCGTTGTAGTTCTGCATGACCACCACTGAGATTGGCATGGTGTGGTCAACCACGCAGGGGCTCGGGATTGCCACCCTTCCGGTGAGCTCCATGTCCGCGGTCACGTTGAAGGTTGCGGTGCTCTCGTTGCTCACCCACAGATCGAACTCCTGGTCGTACCAGGTGCCGTTCGAGTATATGGTGTACTCCCCTAGGGTGGCGTGGGCAGGAATCACGAATATGTTGTCAGATACCCAGCCACTGTCATCTGTGACGTACTCGTTGCCCGAGAGCAGGTAGACGCTCCTGTTGTCAGGGTCCCTGATGGAGAGGTTCACAGAGGCACCCCCAAGCGGGACGCCAAGGTAGTCACGTGCCCGGTAGTTTATGCTCTCCCATTTTCCCTGGGTGGTGTCTGGCATGTCGAGATAGGTCATGTAGCGGGTGTGTATCTGGAAGAGCGATGTACTGGTGGTGTTGACAGCATAGGTGTCATTGGCATAGACATAGACAGTGTAGTTCCCCCTGCCGCTGCTGTTGCCGCCGAAGTCGCCTGGATATGTTATCTTGTAACAGAACATGTCCCCGGGGTCATTGATTGCATAGACGCAGCCAGGAGGGAAATCCGGGTCCCTGTGGGAGAATTCCAGCTCGAGCGTGTCATTGATCCCGTTGGGCCTCTCCACAGTCACTATCACATCATCAAAGGGCGCTCCGGACTGGCTGGTCACATTGATGTACATTGTTGCAGTGTCTGCCTGGAACTGCATGTCAGGTATTATGCCAATCTCGATAAGGGGTTCCACAAAGGGGTTGAGGACAATCTCCAGGGTGATGTTGTCCGGGTCA
>DAOVFN010000031.1 GCA_030672885.1 Candidatus Aenigmatarchaeota archaeon
CGATTCAGAGGGCAACTGCCGCGTCCACTGGAGGCCCTGTTGGAACATAAACTTTGTTGTGGAGGGTAAGGATGGCCCGGAAGAGGTTGATATGATGGTGGACGATGGCGGGGAAATCCTGGAGGACGAGAGCGAACCGTGCACAGAGTGGTGGTGTGAGGCAGTTCCCTGCCGCTATACATATACCGAGCAGGCAGGCGATTCCTCCTTCGAGTACATAAACGAGGACTGCCAGACTCCACATGTTGCGTGCGATCCTGGTTATATGCGGTGCAGGGAGTGCTGGACATCGGATGACTGCATAGGAGAGGTCACAGAGACCAATTCCAGTATTGTTACCTACAGGTTTGATGTCTTGGGAACAGGAGAATACAGCATAATAGACAACCAGGACTTTGTCTGCAACGTAACCTATGAAGGGAGCCTCCTTATTTCCAACACCACTGATGTCGAGACCTGCAGGCTGATAGTCTCGAGCTTCGCAAGATGCGTGGGCGGGGTGTGCGACTTCATGCCGGAGTTTGCCCTGATACCGTTTTAGCCCATGCCACAGAAACCTTTATAAGTTTCGCATGAAACATAATTCATATGAAAAACAAATCATATAATAACTTCTTTGCGAACTTCTCAAGCAGTTCCAAGTTCGACATAATCATGGCCCTGAGGGCGGGCCCCCTCAACGTGACAGAGATTGCCAGGAGGATTGGCGGGGAGCAGAGTGCGGTGTCCCATAACCTGGCCCATCTGAACATGTGCTGCATCCTGAACGTGAGACAGGACGGCAAGCAGAGGCTATATTCCCTCAACAGGGAGACCGTGATTCCCATGATTGAAACAGTCGAGAGGCACGTCAAGAGACACTGCCTCAGGGGGTGCAATCGATGAAGCCTGACAGGATATACATGGACAATGCGGCAACAACCAGGGTCGACCCCGATGTCGTCAAGGCCATGACGCTCCACTTCAGTGAGGGTTTCGGGAATTCCAGTTCCCTGCACTCTTTTGGCAGTGATGCCGGGAGGGCGCTCTCCAAGTCCAGAGAAACCATATCCAGAAGGGTCAAAGCCAGGGACCACAGACTGGTCTTCACCTCAGGCGGCACAGAATCAAACAACCTCGCGCTCAAGGGCATCGCCTTTGCGAACAGGAAAAGAGGAAAGCACATAATCACGAGTTCTATAGAGCATGACTGCGTGCTCAACTCATGCAAGTGGCTTGAGAAACAGGGTTTCGATGTCACATATCTCCCTGTCGATAGCGAGGGCTTTGTCGACCTGGGTGGCCTGGAGAATGCCATAAGAAGGGACACCATCCTGGTCTCGATAATGCACGCGAACAATGAGATAGGAACAATGGAGCCAATAGGGGAAATCGGAAGGATATGCTCTGACCACGATGTATGGTTCCATACGGATGCCTGCCAGAGTTTCACAAAGGCCGAAATAAATCTGGAGAAACAGAACATAGACCTGCTTACCATAAACTCGCACAAGATATGCGGACCCAAAGGAGTGGGCGGGCTCTTTATCCGGAGGGATGTCGCGATTGACCCTATTATGCATGGCGGCGGCCAGGGATCCGGTCTCAGGAGCGGGACCGTGAACATACCCGGCATCGTCGGGTTCGCAAAGGCAGTGGAGATTATGAACGACAGCCGCGTGGAACACATGACCAGGCTCAGGGACATGCTGATTAAGGGCGTCCTGGATATCGATGGCTCGCGCCTGAACGGCCCCATGAGAAAGAGGCTCTGCAATAACGCACATTTCTCTTTCAGGCACATAGAGGGGGAGTCTCTGATAGTCCGCCTGGACCTGAAGGGTATCGCTGCATCAACAGGCTCTGCCTGCTCCTCCGGCTCCCTGGAGCCAGGTCATGTCCTGACAGCAATAGGCTTAGAGCCAGAATATACGAATGGCAGTGTCCGGATGAGCCTCGGCAGGGAGAACACAAAGGACGAGATAGGCTATGCCTTGGAGGCATTGAATGAGTCTGTTGATATCCTGAGAAGAATCAGCCCGTTCAAGAATTAGGTGATAGCATGTATAACGAGACGGTAATGGAGCATTTCATGCGCCCGCGAAACACGGGTGAAATAACGGATGCTGACGGCATTGGCAAGGCAAGGAACCCTGTCTGCGGGGATGTGATGCACATATTCATCAGTGTCAATAAGAACAATGCTGGAGAGGAGATAATATCCGACATAAGGTTCCAGACATTTGGCTGCGTGGCAGCCATTGCTACATCTTCGATGACAACCGAGCTGGCTAAGAAGAAATCCCTTGACGATGCCCTGAAGATAACGAGGGATGACGTCGCAAGGGCCCTTGGGGGCCTGCCCCCCATCAAGATGCACTGCTCGAACCTGGCACTGGGTGCCCTTCATGCAGCAATAAATGACTATCATGAGAAGCAGAAGCAATCGAAAGGGAATGCTCAGGCCGGGACACTGTAGGTTTGTAAAATATGGTTCATTCTTCTAACGGAAGTAAATACTCGAATTCCTTTCCCTGAAGATCGAAAAACAGTGCAGAAGCTTCAGCCATTGGGGGTATTTTCATTATCGGTCCCAACCACCATTCCTTTACATTTTCGATAGCTTCTTTTCTTGAAATACCCAATCCCTTCATTGTCTGCAATACGTATGATTCTTCATACTCCTTGATTTTGAGGTAATCTGGCAATTCAATGGATAAATCGTCGGCTATTGCGTTCCCTGTTGTTATTAATATCTTATCATGACCAACAAAGAACACACAATCACCTTCATCAGAATACTTTTCGATAAGAGAAAGGTTATCTTTTCCGTTAGCAATTATTTGATCATCACTGCCCATGCCTCTCATTTGTGAAAGTCCCGGTTCCTTTTGTAGATATAATCGTTTTCCTGCTTTCTTATCAAATAGCGGAATTAACTCTTTTGCAGTTTCAGTGGTTCTTCCGCTTCCGGATACTATAACAGCACAAGATATGCCTTCTGGCAGCCTTTCTTCCAGGACACGATATAATCCATGAACCTGTCTTCTGCCTAAGTCTGATAACTCATCATTCATGTAATTTGCATTCCCGTGCCTGATTAGATACAATTCCTTCATAAAATATGGAGATCAGCAATCTTTTTATCCTTTATGGCACATACAAACTTGATTTATATTCCGGCAAATAAAATAATACAATAGGTGTTCAGGTGGCCAAGGCAAGGAAACATAAAAGGGAAACAAACATCCACAAAAAGAGCAAGCCCAAGACTGTGATATCCGAGATTCCAGGACATGTCAGTATGGAGAGGTCTCCCTTCATGCTCAGCGGAAAGATGAAATACCTCTCGACAGGCATTGACATGCTCTATGCCCACATTATCAAGGAGAAAAACGTCAGGCTTTCAGCAGCTGCCAGAAAGTTCAATGTCGACAAGGAACTCATAGAAGAATGGGGGAGCATACTCGAGGACCACCACATGATAGAGATGCATTATCCAGTAGCAGGGGAACCCATGCTCAAGATCCCTCTTCCAAAAAAAAAGAGAGGCAAGGAAGACGATAAGCACAGGAAGAAAAAGAAACCCAAAAAAAAGGGCAAGCCCCTACACCTTAAACTGACAAAAAAGAGGCTCCTCATCATGGCAGAGATCATAATACTCGGGGAGTTCCTCATATACATATTCTTTGTGAATACGCATCTGCGGGAGAACTTCATACCCACACTGAATTACCAGCTGGCAAACATTCCCGCCAATATAATGAATCTGCCAGGCAGTCTCTTCGGCATTAGCACATCCATCAACCCCATCTATTTCGTGATATGCATGTTCATAGTGGTTTTCTGGATAGCTATCGTCGTCATGAGTAAGAAAAGAAAGAAACACAAGAAGGCATTTAAGTAGAATATTGCCTAAGATTGAGAGGACTGTTTTATAGCCTAGCCTTGGCTGTTCAATGCAAGCTGCTCCTTTGGATGCCGTACGGTGATATGCATGACTGCAGAAAACACAGGAATCTATGCAATAGAGTTCAAGCCCAATGCTAGCAGAGCGGAGAGTCTCTACAAAGACCTCTTTCGTACCCTAAAAGACGGCAACCCATATTATGGCCAGGTGCTCCTGAAGGATCGTGGCAATATATCATTTATCGGGACAGAAGAAGAACTCCTTGATTTCTGCAAGGAGCTGCCTGAAAAATACAACATAATCCCGCGGGAAATCAGTGGTGAATGGTCCGGGAACATTGGAGGATTCTGTTTCGAGTTCGACGTGAAAAAAAAGGGTTGGAAAAAAATATGCGATGATGTAAGGGAATCATATGAACACGTCTTTTTGCCAAAACGCGGTAATATAATGCTTATTGGCACAGAACAGGAGTATATCAGCCTCTATAATGCGTTGTTCAGCAAGTACGGGTTGGACTCGAAAAAAATCAGCGTGAAGTATCCAGAATGGTTTGGCAGAAGGGAGCATGTTGCCGTTGCAGAATCAACCAAGGAACGCGCTGGCTCGCTTAAGCGGGATAATACCTATGTGACTGTGAATAAGAGGATACTGAAGCGCAGGGGCCTGAAGTTCCTTAAAGGCATCGATTTGACTGATATTCCAATACGCACCAAAGAATACATGCTGAATGACGAGAAAGACCTCGATAATATCCGGCGCGGCCTATGCAAGGGATGCGTGGACAGCAATGTGCTCCACACCACAGTGACAATAACATCCGGTGCTTCACGAGACAAGTTCACGCTCAAGGGCTCGCCAAGAAAGATAGCGAACAGGATCAAGAAAAGGGCCAGGAAGATGCCGAGAACAGATAAAAAACAGCTTTAAATTATTTACATTTAATTTCTTCATATAACAGTGACAAATCCAGATGAGACAAGGTGTTTTCCGTGGCCGGCAGGGAAAAGATGGAAAGGGTCCTTATCCTCAATATTGACAGGGATAATGACATAGGAGAGAAGGCAGGCATAACAGGGCCTGTTATTGGAAGAGAGAGCGTGCTCAAGGCAGCCTCTGCCCTGGGCCTTGCCGACCCCACGGATTCTGATTCAAACGCCATGTTCGAAGCAGTGAGGCTCCATGACAGCATGAAAAAAACCTGCCACACAGAAGTGGCCGTGCTCTCAGGCGACAAGAATGTTGGGGTCGAATCCGACAGGAAGATATCCCGGCAGCTGGACTCTGTAATAAGAAAGACCCGTCCCGATTCCACGCTTCTTGTTACCGACGGCAGCGAAGATGAGCACATCCTTCCAATAATCCAGTCAAGGCTGCCTATACTATCTGTCAGCAGGGTCGTGGTCCGCCAGGCCGAGCATCTGGAATCGAGTTACTATAAGATAAAGGATTTTATTGACGAGTCCCTGGACAACCCAAAATATGCCAGGCTCGTGTTCGGACTTCCTGCCATTGCCCTCATTTTGCATGCACTCTTCGGCTGGGAGGGATGGCGCTTCGTGCTGGGCATATTCGGGGTGTATCTCTTCCTCAAGGGATTCAAGCTCGACAACTACATACTTGCTGCCGTGGGAGAGCTCAAGACATCCCTCACCATGAGGAGATTTGCGTTCTTCAGCTATGTTGTGGGGCTGGCCATAAGCATGCTTGCATTTTACAGGGGCTATGATGCAGCCCTGGGATGGGTGAACACAGGCATCCTGGAAACAGCGTCAGCGTTCATCGCTGCCTCTGTGTACATCTTCTTCCTAGCAGGCGCCTTTATCTGGATAGGCAGGAGCATCTCCATTGGCGAGCGCTCACTTAAGGGCATGTTAGGTGTCATGATATTCGGTTTTGCCATCTCTCTGGTGATATACAACGCAGCCCATCTTATCATACAGCCGGGATTCCCGATCATAATCTTCATGGAGTCCATAGGATTGGGATTCATCCTTATATTCGTGGCCATAATACTTGAGTGGAAAAGGTAGGTCTCACAACAGAATCCCTTCAGTCTCATCTATAATAGCATCTATTGTACCAGGAGGATACTTCGTCTTTATACGCTTTACAAGTAAGCCAAGATGATATTGTGATTCATTGTTTAATCTCACTTTTAGCTGGTATAATCTCATAAAACCAATATCATGCGGGCCCCTTTTCTCTCACATGCCTTCTCCCATTCCCTGCTCCCATGGAGCGGCTTTTTTGGCCCTAACTCTCACTTCTGGTGGGAATTTAATAAATACTGCAGTATATATTTATTATAATATACTATAAATCATATATAATAAATAGTAACTATATAAATAAATATATCATGAAATATATTTAACTAAATACTAATCCAAAGCCATACATTTAAATGCTGCCTAACATTTATATAATATCAATGCAATTTATAAGCAAGAGGATATAAAGCTGATATATATGGCACTGCTGGAAACCCCCAAAAACAGTGTACTAGAGGAGCTCTTTTTAAGAGAGAAACCAGCACGCATACTCCTCGGGATGAAGACCTCCAAGGACGCCCCCGTCTATGCGACCCTCCTTTCCAAAGAGGCTGACTGCACCTATTCCCACACCATAAAGATACTCAATGCTTTCATGAAGCTTGGTATTGTAAAATCCGAGAAGAAGGGCCGGATTAAGACCGTGGCTCTCACAGACGATGGCTGGGACATAGCCCACAACCTCGAGGCCATGATCAAGAAGTTCAGCCAGATAGAGTCCTCTGAGAAGAAGGATGCCCCCAGGAACCATAAGAACGAGAAAAAGGCCAAAAAGTGAGACTTGATTTTCCGCAAAATCGGACATTTAACCAGAGACCTCAGAAAATATCATTCTACACACTAAAAATCCCTCTACACCCCCATACCTATTTGGCCTCAAACCACCCCAAAAGCAGGTTTTAGCTTGTTTCCTAGAGGAAATGCGTCTCTTGTTCCCGATTCCCAGATTCTGGTTTACTTTTCATCATAAAGGAAACCCCAATTCTCTCAAAAACGTTACAAAATGTGTATTTTGTAACCTTAAACGTAACATTATTTGGTAGAAAGTTACGAAAACGTAACACTTATAAATAAGTATTACGTAATTATATGTATGAAAAGTGCAGTAAGTGAATCAGCATATTATCTTAATTTGGAAGAAGTGAAAAAACTTTTTTCTGCAGCAAATTCTCTGAGAGACAGGATAATAATAAAGACATTGGCAATGACTGGGATTAGGAGGTTTGAACTCAGAGATATTGATATTAAAGATGTTCTGTTTGATAGAAAAAGAATCTTTATAAGAAACGGTAAAGGAGAAAAGTGCAGAACAGTTCCCATGAACTCGGATATGATCCAGGATATTAAATTCTACATAGGAAACAGAAAATCAGGAAAGCTGATAACAAGTAATAAGCAAGACACAATCTCACTGAAACAGATAAATGAAGTAGTAGCTAAATGTGGCGAGAGAGCTGATATTAGGCACCCTAATCCGGCTAAAAACAAAATCAATCCCCATCTCTTTAGGCATTC
>DAOVFN010000053.1 GCA_030672885.1 Candidatus Aenigmatarchaeota archaeon
GCCCAAAGGGACGCCTGAAGCGGAGTTTTCATGGACGGTATATATGTTCTGTTCCCCGGAGGGATAGTCCAGTTCCTTGGTTGTGGTCTCGACCACCACATAGCTCAGGGTGTCCTCTCCATAATATATTTCAGGCCTCTCTATCTCCAGTGACGGGAAGGATGTCTCTGGGGGGATATTCTGGATAATGAACTCCGGAAGCCCCTCAGCAGAGACCTTGTCCACTGGATTCATGACAACGCCGTAGCCGTGCGTGTACACCAGATGCTCGTTCACCCAGGTCTTTGCGTTCTCCGGAAGGTCGTCTGTGTTCATTTCCCTGGCCGATACCATGACCTGTCTGTATGTGCCGTCCATGTGATAGCGGTCGATATCCACGTCATTGAAATCATAATATGTCCTAAAGAGCTGGAGCTGGTTGTAGGTCTTGGTCAGGGGCCGCCAGTCCCAAAGCCTTATGTTGCCGATTGTCCCCGAGCTGGCCTGGACGTCCGAGGAGCTCAGGTTGTATTCCACAGGGAACGTCTGCTCCGACATGCCCTGCAGGCCATATGCCGAGAACGTGTTCTCTATGTTCCTCTCGATATATGGACTCTCGACATTGAACTCGTCAGGGGAAACTATGAACGCCTGTGTTATGCCTACTGCCATGAACCCGATAATGGCTATCACCGCAAGGGCGGCAACGCCCTCCAGAAGCAGCCTCCACCTGTTTATCCTGGCGTTCAGGAAGAACAGTATCCCCAGAACCAGGCTCACCACAGAGAGGAGCATAAATACGTAGAGTGTCACCGAGAGGTCAGTGTATGCAGCGCCGAACACCGCCCCGTTCTCTGAATACAGGAGGCCCCACTGGGCTAGGACCATGCCAAAGGATACAGTGACCATAAGGAATCCCAACAGCACAGAAATGTGAGGGGTGAGCATCTTTTTCATGGCAGTCAAATCCATAGACAATGCGGGAAAGGCGAATTCTCCCTCGTCAGGGACCTCGTCAGGGACATCATCCTTCTTTATACCGATATTGGTCGCATAGGATGCTATGGAAAGAACCATTGTCAATACGACCGTGGCGATAGCATATGACAGCAAAAACCCATAGAACGGCATGGTGAAAACATAGAAGCCCATATTGAGACCAAAGACGGGGTCTGTGCCCGCAAACGCGCTGGGGTTGAGGAATTTGAGCCACACCCTCCAGTCAGAGAAAACCGAGCCCACCACAAAGGCAAGGAAGGCAGCAACCCAGAAAAGGAAGCCGTCATTGGGCTTCTTGCCCTTTTTGAGGGAGCACTTCCTGGCAACGTAGAGGTTAAGGAACGAGAATGCAAAGAATCCCAGGCCCGTGAGAAGCGCGAGCATGGCCGAGCCGAACACCACGGTCATGAAAACCTGGGAATATCCGACCGAGCTGAACCACAACCAGTCGCCATACAGATTGAATATGTAGCTTGCTGATATGAGCAGGGCCACGAGCACCAGCCCCAGGAATTGGGTTATTCTCATAGGCAAGAATTGTCGTTAGGCTTTAAATTGGTGACATCCTCTAGTCAAAGAGGCTCAGGTTCTCTTTGGGCAGATAAGCTCTCAATACCATGTTATCCCTGATTTCCGTGTTTATTATCCTGAGTTCTTCTTTGCGTTCGAATGCACGCCTGGCATCTCCTTCCTGTTTCCTGCGGGCACTCTTGTAGACATTTTTAATATTGTTACCATAGCGTATTTTTGCAAATTCAATGAAGAGATTGTGAAGCGCCTCGGGTGATGATGCATCATCCTGACCATGAGACATTCCTGATTTATTGGATACCCTTTCTGCCATGGTCCTGATTTCTTTAAGAATTTTTGCATTGGGTCGATTTTCGTCCTTTACCTTGAAATGATTATCAATGAACCTCTTGCGCCTGTGCAGCTTGCGTTCCTCTGATAGGAAGCAGTAGTTCGGTCCCAGGTCCCTCAGAATGTACATCGTAGCAAGGTCGGAATGCATCTCATTGATTGTAGGCTTTGCCATGAGACCAGGAAATGGGTAATCCTTAATCTCCTTTTCCTTTGGAACTGATCCCGCAAGGTTGTATTGCCAATGAATAAATTCACGGTCGTTCATGCTTAAGTCAGGATATCCCTTCTGGAACATGGAATCACCATATTGTTACCATTAAATAGTGACAATAAGAATTTATAAAGCTTTCCTGATCAGCTTACGAGAGGCCCTGCATATCATGCACAGACCTAGATGAGCACATGGACACCCACTTTCTGGCCCGTAACTATTCCGTGCTCATGGACGAATCCCGCATTGGTCTCCACGACATACATGGCCGGCTGGCCCGAATTGTAGCGCGGGCATGAAGGGGTTTTGCAGGGCTGCGCATCCACCTCTATGTGGACTATGTCAAGGGATGAATTGATGAATATCATGTCAAGGGGAATCAGGGTGTCCTTCATCCAGAACGAGCGCTGGGAATCCCCATCAAAAATGAACAGCATGCCGCTGCCGGAATCCAGGTGTTCCCTCTTCATGAGGCCTCTGGAATGCTCCTGGGGGGTATCGGCAATCTCTGCCTTGAGCGTGACAGGACCCGAAAGGCCTGAAAAGGTCACTGTGTTTCCGGTCATGATGTCCGGGCCCCCTGCCAGGGGGGCTATCGACATGACCACTATAAGGATTATAAGAATCGCTATCGCAACCAGGACAATCCATTTCAGGGTAATTGCAATCTTCATGATTTCTTTTTATAGAATGCAACGATATTATTAAATGTTGGGGTAGTATAGATGACTGACAGGCACATCCTCCATGGAAGGATAAAGAGATTCTGGATATTCCTGATTGCCACGTCGCTGGCGGCATTCCTGTCAAACAGCGCCATACAGATGCTCCTTGGTGGTGAGGTGAACATTCAGGGGGCGATAACGATGTCACTGACGCTTGGAATAGTCTTGGCGATAATCATGTCCTCCCAACACAAGCAGAAATGAATAGGAGATTGCATGGCAAAAAAGAAGCAGAACAGCAATGCAGGAAGCCCCATAGAACCAGAGATAAAGGTAAACTTCAGAAGACCGTGGGTGCTCATAATCACCCTGGTCATTGCGGCATTGATATTGGCTGCTGCATATTACGTTCTGGTTTAGGGCCGGCATGGCAGCTATTCTGCCAAATGAACCCACACAGGGTTTGCTATGGCGTGTATGAAATCATGATACTCAGGGGTGTAGTCGCCTCCCCATACATCCACAGAGAACCATGTATCGCGGGCTATTATGCTGGTCATGTTGGCAGTGTACCGATTAAGGGATTTGCCGATTTCCTGGATGACTACACCGTTCCTTATTATCCTTACCTTGCTGAAGGCATCAGCGGAGCTGACATCAAGGGATATATTGACCTCCTCTCCATATGTCACATTGAACATCTTCCCAAGACCATGACCGTTCACCGTGAAGTTGAGCACAGGGCCGTTCGTGACATAGAAGCTTCCTGAAAGCAGGGCGTCTATGACAGACTCCCGGGTAAGGTTGCCCTCTATGTGGAGGCACTGATATGAGCTGTCCAGCATATTGCTCAGGGCATAGGTGCTGGTGAATGGTTTTGTATCAGTCTCGCCAAAGGCATGCATGCGATAGCCATTGTTCAGAAAGACATGCCACTCATCAATGGCCTTTTCATCGTCCTGCATGGTCTGGCTCATGGGAGAGACCACTGCCAGCCCGTCCATAGTGGATATGTCCCATCTCCTCCACTCGCTGCAGTTCCCGTCCTGCATAGGATGGGTGATATAGGCCACCCCTCCCTCTGTATGTATGAAGTCAATCATCCCGTCCAGGCTCTGATTAGCGTCTATGGGTCCCTCCAGGCCTATCGCGACCAGCCAACCCTCGCAATTTCCCACAACCTGGCATGGAATACATAGGAATCCCGCCCCGGTGGCCTGCCTGCAGGAATCAAGATGAAGGTCCGCACCTTCCCGGGAGGAATTGATTACCATACCAACAAATGAGAAGCCGGCCTGCCTGGCGGCCTCCACTGCGGTATCCATCCTGCTGTTCACGATGTCAGAATCGAGCTTGAAGCTGCCGCAGTACCAGCCCTCTCTAGGGGCGGTGAGTATCGGTCCTGTTTCAGTGGCTTGCTGGCCACCCGAGACATCGGCCCCTGGCAATCCATCATGTGCGCCATTCCCGGGCTGGCCTGGCTGGGTGCACCCGCTTGCCATGAGCACTGCAACCATCAGGGTAGAGACAGCCAACAGAGAAAAGCACGAACTATACGGATGCTGCATGTTAATAATTGGTTCAGAGGGAATAAAAACTGCATGGATGATGCATATGATATCCACCACTCTTCCTGGTTTGAGTTCCTGACCCTCACTTTCATGCCTGAACTGCCCCTATGGGACAAAATCCAGGGGGTCAAATTTCATAAAACTCTCACCCCGAAAAAATAATATATACTTAATTATATATGTTGTGATTGCTATTGTTTAAAGTATATTATTCATTACATATATTACTTAATAATACTTCTAATATATATCTCGATTAACTGAGTTTCTGATATATATTTCTATCCAGATATCTGTGCCTTTCCGGACTTCTTTCCCTCTCCACCATAGTAGATACCTATATTGGCCACTATGATCGCAAGGATTATGAAGAGGAACGTGAGCTCACAAAACCCGCACACATAGAGGTTGTAGCAGTTCAGGTAATAGAACTCAGCGCTAATCAGGAGAAGCAGGACAAATGTCCCCCAGACCGTTCTCTTCTTTCTGTGGACATATCCCCGTATGAGATTCGAATCCATGTTGAATTCTTGGTTTGGGGATTAATAAACGCCCGGGAAAGTGAGGATTAGATTCCGCATTTCCGGACATGTCACTCTTTGGGCGCTCTGGGTAGCGGTTTTATAAACGCTTGGTCTATGAATTCCCTTGCCTTGTCTATGCCCATATGGGTATATATAGTGGTGGTCTCTATCCTCTCGTGACCGAGCATGTTCTGGATTATGTTGAGGGGGACCCCGCTGTTCTGGAGGTGCGTGGCGTAGCTGTGCCTTAGTGTATGGGGGTGGACCTCCTCATATTTGCGCACGTTAGCGGCTTCAGCATAACCCTTGACTATCCTTCTGATGTGCCTGTCAGATATGGTTCCCTCACTTCCTCTGCCATCAAAGAGAAAGCCCCTCTTGCCCTCGATAAAGTCCTTCAATTCATTGGAGAAGCCATCAGGAACAGGCACATATCGGTCCTTCTTTTCCTTGCCATGGACCACCTTGACTGTGTTGTTTATCATGTCTATATCATCTGTGCGGAGGGCTCTGGCCTCATTGTTCTTTAGACCGAGATAGTACATGCACTTCAGTAAGATGTTGTCTCTTGGTATCGTTTCCGAGACACAGAACAATGAGGCAATCTCTTCTGACGAAAGGATTCGGGGGATTCTCCTTCTCACTTCTTTTCACCCTTCTTCTCTTCCCAGCTACTTACAAGAGACCTCAGTTCATCCGAGTTAATGTGCTTGATGATTTTGTCAAAACCAAGTTGTTTGTAACTCTTTTCGAACCAATTAACCATATCTCCTTCATTGAATGCTACCTCTTTCCTTGGGTCGCTTTTCAGGAACTCTTCTATAGCTTTACCGGATACGGTTTTCATAATAACCCCAACCGCATCAAAACAACTCCTCCATGATTCTGTCATAGCTTTCTTGTACAGAATCCATTCCTGGTGTTCCGTATACGTCTATAGTTGTCCTTATTGTTGAATGA
>DAOVFN010000078.1 GCA_030672885.1 Candidatus Aenigmatarchaeota archaeon
CACTACCTGTTTGTACTCTATTGAATAATCCGCTCGACGTTAAAAATCGATTTATTCCATCGTTAATACGGACTTTCACGCGCACGAGACTTTCGATATTTTAAACTAGCGCTATCATCCATAGTTAATTCGATTCTCTATGCGAGCCGCTGTTTACTATTCCAATAACGATGTAAGGATTGAAGAAATGCCGACTCCAAAGATCAAACAAGGAGAGGTTCTACTCAAAGTATTAGCATGCGGCATTTGCGGTAGTGATGTAATGGAATGGTATCGGATCAAGAAAGCCCCTAGAGTATTGGGTCATGAAGCGATAGGAGTAATCGCTCGGAAAGGAAAATCGGTTGAAAACTTCGATGAAGGAGACATGGTCTTCGTTTCCCACCACGTTCCATGCAATACGTGCCAGCACTGCCTGAAGGGACACCACACATCATGCGACACGCTGAGGAGCACCAATTTCGAGCCAGGCGGGTTTGCCGAGTACATCAGGGTTCCCAGGATAAATGTGGACAGGGGAACATTCATGCTTCCTGAGGGAATGTCGTTTGAGCAGGGAACGTTCATAGAGCCGCTTGCGTGTGTTTCCAGGGCCCAGAGGCTGTCCGGCGTGTCCCCTGGCGACACGGTCCTCGTCATGGGAAGCGGCATGGCAGGCCTGCTCAATATCAGGCTGGCGTTGGCCAGGGGAGCTGGAATGGTGTTCGCAACAGATATAAGCGACTACAGGCTGGGCATGGCCAGGAAATCCGGGGCGCGTTCCATAAGGGCTGACGGAGACATCCCGGGAGAGCTGGCCAGGCTTGGCGGCGGCATGGCAGACCATGTCATTGTCTGCACAGGGGCGGCGTCTGCTCCGGCTCAGGCATTCAGGTCGGTCGAAAGGGGAGGGACGATAATGTTCTTTGCAGTCCCCAGGCCAGGGGTGGAGACACCGGTCCCGCTGAACGATTTCTGGAAGAACGAGACGAGAATCATGACATCGTATGCAGCAAGCCCCAGGGACATAGAGGACTCGATTCGGCTCATCCACTCCGGAAGGGTCCGTGTGGATGACATGGTAACACACAGGCTTCCGCTCGAGGAGACCGGAAAGGGCTTCAGGCTCGTCGCGGACGCAGGGGAATCACTCAAGGTCATGATACTGCCGCACGGCTAGTGTTTTTTATTGTCTGTATCCAATTAATCTTATGGACCTGATGCAGGACTTCCGCAGGGATGTTGTCAGAATACTCTCCAGGCAGGTTTCCAGGAAGCTTGCTGAGGAGGGCATCGAGAAGCCGCCTGAGAACATAGGCTCTGATCTTGCATATCCGTGCTTCAGCCTTGCAAAACACAGGAAGAAGAATCCCGCTGAGATTGCCAGGGAGATAAGCGGGAAGCTCAAGCCGTCGGGGCTCGTGGGCAAGGTGAACTTCTATGGACCGTATATAAATTTCTATGTTGACTGGAAGAGGGCGGCTGGAACGTTGCTGAAGGCCATATCAAGGGATGGTGATGGGTACGGCCACGCAAAGCCGGCTGGCAGGAATGTCATGATAGAGTACTCTGCCCCGAACACCAATAAGCCCATGCACCTTGGCCACCTGCGGAACTGTGCCATGGGCTTGGCTGTGTCGAATATGTTGGAAGCGGCCGGGTCAAGGGTGGTGAGGGCCAATCTCTACAGCGACAGGGGGGCGCACATATGCAAGTCCATGCTGGCGTATAAGCTATGGGGAAGGGGCAGGAAGCCGGACGTGAAGCAGGACCACTTCGTGGGCAGGTTCTATGTGCTGTTCGAGAAGAAGAAGACAGAGAGTCTCGAGAAAGATGTCCAGGAGATGCTCAGGAAATGGGAAGCAGGCGACAGGGAGACCCGCGCGCTCTGGAAGAAGCTCAATGGCTGGGCCATAAAGGGATTTAAGGAGACATATAAGAGGTTCGGCTCGGATTTTGATGAGGAGTTCAGGGAGTCGGATTTCTGGGACAAGTCAGGGCCTCTCATAGAAAGGGGCCTGAAGAATGGGCTGTTCAGAAAAGACAAGGAAGGCTCTGTTTTTGCAGACCTCGAGAAGCACGGCCTGGGAAGGAAGGTGATAACAAGGTCGGATGGCACGTCGATATACATAACCAATGACCTGGCACTGACCCCCCGCAAGTTCAGTATGTTCAGGCTGAAGAGCTCCATATGGGTGGTGGGCTCTGAGCAGGATACGTATTTCAGGCAGCTCTTTAGTATATTTGAACTCCTGGGGTTTTCCTGGGCAGGGAGCTGCCGTCACCTGAGCTACGGCCTCGTGTTCCTGCCGGAGGGCAAGATGAAGTCCAGGGAGGGCAAGGTAGTGGATGCCGATGACATGATGGACAGGATGCAGGCACTTGCAGGGAAAGAGATAAGGAAGAGAGATGTATCGATAGGCAGGAAGGAACTGGAGAAGCGTTCCCTGCAGATAGGTCTCGCAGCGCTCAAGTACTTCCTGCTGAAGATGGATGTGGTCAAGGACATACATTTCAATCCAGAAGAGAGCATGTCGTTCGAAGGCGATACAGGGCCGTATATACAGTATAGTTACGCCAGGGCCATGTCAATACTCAGGAAGGCCAGGGGCAGGGCCGTGGCATTTGACTCGACCGTATTGGGCAGGGAAAAGGAAGTAGCCCTGTTAAAGCAGTTGGCAGACTTTCCCGGCACTGTCCAGAGGGCTGCCAAGGACATGAGGCCCCATTACATGGCAGGATATGCACTAGACCTCGCCACCAAGTTCAATGAGTTCTATCAGGCAATCCCTGTGCTCAGGGCAGACAGGAAGGCAAGGCCGGCCCGGCTGGCCCTGGTCAGCGCGACCGCTGCTGTCCTTAAGAACGCGCTGGGGCTCCTGGGCATAGATGCCCCTGACAGGATGTGAATCAGCTTACGGGCGCCTTATGCAAAACCCTCTAAGTTGACACTTTTAAGAACACGTGACCAATTATATGCATGGACAAGACAAAATGCCCCCGATGCGGAAGCACCGAGAGTGTGTGGCGGGGGTTCAGGTATAATGAAAAGAGCAAGAAGCACGTCAGGATGTGCAAGTCCTGCGGGAGGAAGTTCACGCCCGACCCTGTGTTCTGGAGGATGAGGTTCTCGCCCGAGGAGATAAGGGAGGCTGTCGGTCTCTATAGGAGGGGGTTCTCTTCATCAGAGGTTCAGATAAACCTGGCCAGGAAGGGCATAAGGGTCTCGAGGTGGACCGTTATATTGTGGTCCAGGAAGTTCATTGATCTGAAGTGACCTGTTTCTGTGTACCCCGTTAAGTTGACAACACAAAAGGAAAGGAAACCCATACAGCAGTTTCCTTTCCACTCAAACATTTATCATCGTTTGCTATAATTCGACCAATTTGAACACGTCTCCTACGCGTATCACCTCCTTGGTAGAAGAGATATTGATTGTTTGGGCCTCATCTGGCAGCTCAGTGGGGCATTTATCCCCTGCTTTGTAGCAATCATCGGGATTTTTGCTCCCAGCCATATGTTCATTAAGACTGTGGAATGCATGACAGTAATCGCAAACCAGTCCCCTTAAAACCTTAGTTCCGTTTTCGCATTCTTTTTTGCATGAATGAGCGAACAGTAGTTTTGAGTTCTCCTGTACGCACCCTTCTTGCAGTGTTCCCATACAACACATTCGGCGTAGCTCCTCTCTTCAGCTAAAACATGTTTGTTTGTTAGGTTTCCTTTGAAACGTCACACCACTGCCAGATATTAACAAGGAAATTTGAGTCTCACTCTTGCCTCCATCATTTCTTGGTGATTCTTGTCATGGGGAAAACCCCTGGTTAATTCACTTCACGTAATGTTCCTTTTGATGGCTTAGACATCTCCATCTGTAGGGTCCTTATTTCTGCTCATTCTTGAATCTCCTTTGATTTGCAGGGTTATGTATTATGGTTATGCAATGATGCCAATGATATAGTAAAAGACATAACGAATTGGAAATTGTCCTTTGCTGGTTGTATCGGACATCATTCCAAAAGGGTTTGTCCGATACTATGATTGAATTGAGTGTCCTGGAGCGCTTCGCGGGACAATGGTAGAACATCAAATGAGAACAGCTATTG
>DAOVFN010000019.1 GCA_030672885.1 Candidatus Aenigmatarchaeota archaeon
ATCCAGGGTCCAGTTCAGCGTAGAGAACAAGATACAAGTTCTTGTCATAATCCTCGATAATGGTAAGGCCGTCCTTTTTGGCGCCCGGTTTCGGGATAAAGCTCTTCGAATCTATGGGTGACATATACAATCTCATGCAACCATCCCCCACTTCCTCTAGGGGTTCAGGGGCAACCTCGTTTGCAAGATACTCTATTGTGCTGATATAGTCCAACAGGTGATCGTAGTCACCGCTTCTGATATTCTCCCTTGCATATGGCAGTATATCTTCCCTACAGTGGTTGTAAATATTCTCGGGAAGATTCTCTACAATGAACTCATCCAGAAGCTCAATGACTTGGTACGCAAAGTCCTCCATCACAGGCTTGGCCACCCTTCCCAACACCTTCTCAATCTTCTTTGTGAACGGCCCGCGGAACGGTCTCTCGTAAGGCATGCTACCACCAGATATCATTGTTAATCCCTTGGGGGCATAAGCATAAATTCTTTCCGTATGCTGCTGGATAGATATCAAGGGGATATCTGCAAGAGAGGACATAACTTGAAATCGGCGTGACATTGATGAGTAAGTACCGATGCAGCAAACACCGTTAAGTTGACAGACAAATAGAGAAGGGATGTTTGTATTTTCAAATACGAAAACATACCCTTCTCATATGGGAAATGCGCCCCCCTCTTACTCACTTCCCCAGCATTCAATACCTTCTCATTATCATGTATTTCAGTGGTTTCTGTGCCGGGAGCGAGAACATCTCTTCGCCCTTTTTGTTCTTGAACAGAATCCTTCCTGTCACCGCGGCCTCTTCCATGCCTATTGATATCTCTTCGTCATCTCTGCCCGTGGGACATATTATTTCAAAATATCCCGCATACAGATGCTCTTTGGAGACGAGTTTCTGGATGTGCCTGGCTGGCTTTCCCTTGCGCTCTATCACCCAGTCCGCCCACAGGGAGTAATCGATGTTATCCCCGTTCAGCACCTGCATCCTTATGACAAGCCTGCTTGTGCATTTGGTTACGTCCTCTTCATCTGCCATACAGGCAGGAGGAATCTCAAGTTCATTGCTGAATGGCAAATACGCTGCCTGATGGACAAGGTATTTGCCCACACTTTTTGTGTATCGCCTCTCAAGAGTATAGTGGATTTCTATGCCCGTGCCCGGGATAGTCACTATGCTCATTAGACTAGGCAACACACTGCCGGGAATCACAACGGGTCTTGTTGCGCAACCCACTACCATAAGCAACAGGAGGGTTCCCAGCGCCAATGACAGCGTTGATCTGTTTCTGTTTTTTCTCACGGCTCATGTCCTCCATTTATGATGATTTAAGTTTTGGTTCCTTATTCCTACCTACCACCCTGCGCAGCATGATAGGTAGAGTAAATAATCAAAACTACTTTTCTTCCTTGCTCTCTGGTTTCTTTGCCAACTCTTCATCGAGAAGCACTGTTCCAGACAGGAATGGATTATCGTCATACCCGCCCTTGGCCCAGGCAACGCCAAAACCGCCGCCCCTGACCTGGCTTTCATCGCCCGCTGTATTCATGCTTGCTCCGGTCCATGACATACCAATGCCTATGGTACGGGAACTTGTCTCTCTCTCCACACCCTGTACTACGATGTGAAGAACATTACCACCTTTGGCATGTGCCAGTAATGCCAGTATTCCCAGGCAGTCAACGGAACTGGCGTCATCACCAGGAAGTTCCGCAATACCGACGTATCCCAGCTGAGACACCGGTTCAGGATACCTTATAAGATCGCCATTACTCTTGTTTATTCCACCAACGAATATCTTGATGGTATCATCAACTTTATCCATGCCTGCAATCTTCTGTATGTACTCGTTGTACGGCTTCAATACAGACGGATTGATCATCTCAATAAGCTCGCCCACAGTAAATGTCTTCTTGTAGAGAATGAGCTCACTTGCCGACCGGAACCTGTGGTTCGGTCGGGTCGGTCCGCTATATGTAACGAGCCCGGGCAAATTGTGATACTCAGGCGAGACATGAAAGCCACGCTTCATCTCTGCGGCTTCGAATGTCTGGGTAAGTGTCTGTTCCGTATTCGCTTTTGCTCCTGCATTCGCTTCTGACCCAGTGACATCGATCATAGCATTGGCACTCACCGGCCCTGCGTTGGCGTTCGCAATCGTGTCAGCCATGGCATAACTACCCATGCCAAACACCAGAAGAATTGCAAGGCATGTCGCTGTAAATAACTTCTTCATATTCCCTCCTTAACTGAACAATTAAGAATGACGGGGGCCTGTATCCCGCCTGCCTTGCCTATTACACAAATCCAAATCCGCATCTGCAAACCCAAAAGAAAAGACACAGGCAAGAGGCCCCCGCCAAAACTGGTTATGATGGTTAAAATTAAGTTCCTGTCGGCTTGTGGTGTAACCACGTCTGTGCATAATTCATCGTATGCACAAATGCCGTGAGTTACTAATCGTTACAGTTGGACACTGCCGCTGCGAATGAACTCTGCGAAGCTGCACTGTGGTTGTATCCACCGCAGCTCATCTGGGTGACCGAGGAATTGCTGCCAGCAGCTCCGGCGCCAGCGTTCTCGCCGCTATAGCTGAAGTCAGCACAGCCTCTAGCAGATGCATACCCATTGGAACCACTTCTCACGGCTCCGGTCGTGACATCACCATCACCCCCTACAGCGCTTCCATCACCATCTGCAAGCGCGAAATTGCCTGTGAAGGCACCTGCATCAGAGGTGAAGCGGTCATTGTTCTGCGATACTACGGTAATGCCACCGGTAAGGGCGGCGCCGTCACTTTCGGAGTAGCACGGTCCCTGGTCCCCGGACATATATACAGCGCCGCTCCCGTTTCCACCATATGCGACGGTGTTGCTTGAGCCAACGCCGGCCCAGTTCGCCTGGAAGACAGAACCAGCGGCCGCTGTCTCGGTCCACAATCCATTAGCTCCCGCTTCGGATGCGGTCCCTACGATATGACCAGAGACGGCAGAGTCAGTTCCCTGATAGGAGCCACCAAGACCCACAGTAGTGGAATCCGCATAACCACTGACATGGTGAAGGCCACACGCTTCGTATCCTGCATATGAACCACCTACGTAGAGTCCGCCGGTCTGCATGTCGCCGTGTCCGTAACCCACAGTAGAGTCCGCGTAACCGCTTGTATACACTCCATCAGCAACGGCCATAGGCGCCAGCGCGAATACCAGCATGATGGCCAGCAATCCAATAAATAGTTTCTTCATGATAATACACTCCTTTTCTTTTTGTTGAAAAATTAGACTTAATTAAATCCAGTTTTGTTTGTGCAAGTTGCGAACTTGCTCTGACATTTCTACCTCGTTTTTCACCTCACCTCCTTTCTTTACTTTATGGAATAAAAATCTGTTTTTTCCCACCTCCTTTCTTTATGGAATAATCTCACTCAAAATCACACTCAAGAGAATGACAGACCCACACGAGACCGTGCAATAGCTCAAGAAACAGCAAAGCATCTAGGGAATCCAGCCAGGGTGTTTTCCTTTCTTTTTGTTGCCTGGTGCGGCATAGCCATCTGGGCGATGCAGCGTCTGGTTGCAGTCATCCCTTATTTCAATGGGGGTTTCGATTCAAACAGCAGTTCAAACCGAATGCGGTTCTTATTTTCTCTTATTTGTGAATATGATGCGGCAGCAACCTACCATCGGCAGCCTGGCGCCTGTCAAATTTCAATAAGTTATTCGTTATTGGAGTGTAACTAATTTAAAGCTTTGTAATGCGTTGGCAAAAAATTCCATTATCGTCGAACATATGGCTTATGCGCAAGCCCTCAGCCCATTCATATCCCAGATAATTGTCCTTGGCGGTATATATACCTGACCCATCAGAGGAGTGTCTCTGCCAAAACATGCCACGCAGGGATAAGGATACCGGGGCTTAACCAGCGGATAACACCATATGCCTTCCTGCGGAGGTGTCATTTAAGAAGGATTCCTTCCGTACCTTCGATTGTACATGAAATCATCCTCGGTCTCCTCCCGGGAGCGCTTCACGAACTCCGTGAATTCAGCCAGCTTCGAGCTCAGCTCGTCAGCAAGATAGACGGCCATGGCCTCCGGGAACATGGGCCGCTTGGGAGAGCCGTACTCCATGTTTCCATGGTGGCTCAGCATGATGTGGAGTATCTTATCCTTTATATCCCCGGGGGTTTTCAGCCCGTCCATGACCCTGGACACGTGCTCATACCCAAGGACTATGTGGCCCCTGAGCTGGCCCCTGAGGGTTCCTTTTATCCTGGTTGTCATCTCCAACTCATCGAGCTTGCCTATGTCATGCAACAGTGCCCCGGCCGTCATGATATCCATGTCAAGCTCCTGGAACATGCCCTTGCTGAGCTCGCAATATCTCATAACCTCCAGGGTGTGCTCTAACAGGCCACCCCTCCAGTTGTGGTGTATCTCTATGGCCCCGGGATGATTACTGAACCTCTCAAGGAACCCCGGATCCCCGAATACCCTGTCAAGAATGCGCTTTATCTCTAGGTTCCGGACACCTTCTATATAACCATTCAGTTCCTTGGTCATCTCACCCGTGTCCCTTCTGGCCGGGCCTATGAACTCCTCTGGCCGGTATTCCCCCTTCTCCAGCACCCTTATGGTGTCCGGCGGGTTTGTCGATATCTGAATCCTCTCATTGAAGAGCTCGGACCTTCCCTCCACCAGGACCACGGAATCGGCCTTTATCAAATCATACAGCCCCTTCACGGCCTCCATGTTATCATCACCCCAGTACCTATAGGGAACCGTCCTGCCGCTGGAATCAGAGAGGAGCAGCTGAAATGTGTATCCCCTTGAATAGGGCTTGACGCCCTTCTTTATCTTCACCACGAATATGTCCTCTACCCTCGCACCCTCTTTCAGTTCGCATATGGGCGTCTTCTTCGTATGCATGACAAGTAATTGAAATAAAGCTATAAATATCTGAATGCCAAGGTTACCGTATCCTTGTGGTGGTTCCTTGAGAGACAAGACCCTTGCCCTGGCCGGAATGCTCATGGTTGCCGTGTCCGTGTCAGGGTGCATTTCCCAGACAGGGAACATTATAGATAGCACCACCGGGACAATCAGCAACGTTCTTGCCTCCGTACGGGAGGCACTGTTCGGTCCGGAACCAGGCGGCGAGATCATAAGGATAGCATCCTGGAACATCAGGGACTTCGGAAGGGCCAAGGCCACCGACGACAGGAGGATGGGAATCATAGCAGATGCCCTCAGGGGCTATGACATAATAGCCGTCCAGGAAATCAGCAACGTCAGGGAGCAGGCCGATCCGGGCTGCCCCAGGAACGATGACGAATCCCCCGGGGATTCCGGCTATGGCCTTATCAGGGACGCCCTGGAGAAGCACCTCAACCAGGAGAACGGCCTGAACTACACATTCGTATTCAGTCCTCATGTCAGGGACGAGCGCTACCTCTATATATACAACCCGGACAGGGTGGTGCTCGAGGATGCCGCCCTGGTCCATGACCCCGGGGATCTGGGGCCAGTGTGCCTGAGCAACCCAGAGAGTACGGGTCTCATGGCGAGGCAGCCATTCAGGGCCAGGTTCAGGGCAGGCGATTTCGACTTCGTTCTCCTGAATGCCCACACCAGCCCTGGCGCGAATCTCAAGGAACTGGACGCCCTGGAATATTTCTACAGGAAAACACTTGAGGAAGGCGAACCCGATGTCATACTTCTGGGAGACCTGAACGCCGGCTGCAGCTACCTCAGGGTCACTGACACCATCGCCTTCAGAAGCCCGGGATACATCTGGGTGTTCGGGGATGACACAGACACCACGGTGGCCGGCACTGACTGTGCCTATGACAGGTTCATATTCAGGGCTCCCACGAGCGGGGACTTCACAGGGAACCGCGGCATAGTGAGGGGGATGCCGTCCGATGTGAGCGACCACTACCTGATATGGGCCGAGTTCTATACAGAGAGGGACAGCGACTAGCGCTGCCAGAAGGCCATGCGAAAGACCAGGATAATAATTCCAGAGACATTTATCCATTATCGTTCTGGGATTCATCATTTTTGAGACAGGCAGCGGGAAGTGCCAGCAATATCCACTTGGCAGGTTCTCAGGGCAACGTGATCAGAGAGTCCAGGGTCTTTATCATGTTCGGCCGGGGCGCCAAGAGCGGGGGGTTTCCTTTAGGGCTGCCCGGGGATGCTTTATTATGCCTGTCAATTAATTATATAGCAATGGCCAGCACTTCTCGGTATTGCCCAACCCTTCCCCATATGACCGGGTCGAGGAAAAAAAGAAAGGGGTTTCTGCTCTCCCTTGACGCGATAATAGCAATAGGCCTGATACTCACCCTTGTGATGTTCCTGAGCGGCCTGTCCTTTACCTACCAGTCCCCTGAGCTCAAGTACCAGAGGCTGTACTACACAGGAAAGGACACGCTCATGCTCCTGGAGAACGCCCGCATAGAGCAGCTCCAGGACTTTGACGTGATACAGTACTATCAGGGCACAGGCATCCTGACCCAGGAAGACCAGGACAAGACAATTCTGGACATAATGGGCTCCTTCTGGGCCACTGACAATGCCACGCTGCATGACTATGCGTCAAACATAACAGGCCAGGTACTGAATGCCACACTTCCCCCGAGCTACAGCTACAGCGTCATTCTGGATGACGACACCATCTACCAGAGAGACCTTGGCGAGGGAAGTTACCTGGCCAGGCTCTCTACCATAGTCTCCGGAATCCAGCGGGGGGAGCCTGTGGAGGGCTACCTGGCCAGGGCATGGGCATCCAAGATAAAGAAGAACACCACAGATGTCATTCCCTTTCATATAGAGGGTGCGGGAAACATGGGAGGAAAGCTTGAGATATGGAAAAGGTTCAATCTAAATGCCATGCAGATAATCAATGCGACCTTCTATATTTCAGCCCACTACGGAGCTAGTGCGGACGAGTTTGAGAACCTCTTTATCAACGGGAACAATGTCAAGAACAGGATTGATTGGATTCATGAGGATACGAGGTCGATAGGTACTGGGGCATTCGGCGTGGCAGAAGTTACCGACGTCATAGTGTCGGGCGACAACGAAATTTACCTGAGATTCAAGAACAACCTCTACAATTCGCACATACACCCGGGCATGAGACTCGAGATAACATACCAGACAGAAGAGGTCAAGAACGCCTCTGCAATAGAGAAGCAAAGGGTATACTTCGATCACATCGTGTCGAACAAGCTTGGATCTAGGAAGAGCGGAATATGGGCGCTTGTCCCTTTCTATATACCCAGGGATGCTGTAGTAAGAAACGTCACAGCTCACATAAGGGCAGAGGATATCGACGACGTGGCTGACAGGGATGATGTCAACATATACTTCAATGACAGCATTTACACCTCATTCGACGCACCCCCAAGTGGGATAGTGGACGTGACATACAATTTCACCAACATGACTTCAGAGGGGACCAACTGGGTTCTTGTCCAGCTGAACTACAGAATAACCAACACCTGGTGGGGGCAGTTCGACGACTTTAAGGGGGAGGGCGAGACAATCCTGTATTCAGACCCCATGGTTGACCCCGATGGCTCATCCTACATAGAGTTCGAATACGAAGTTTCGGGGAAGAAGCTTTATTACGGGTACGTGGACGTAACGCTCTCTGAAAACATGGGAGGCCCTCTTGAGAACCCGAAGCTCTATAACATAACATTCGACGGCAATGTGCTGGAAAATGTATTTGAGCATGTTGCCCAGCTTTTCAGCGATACAATGAACATCTCGGTGTGGCCTGAGGGAGACAGTCCACAGCTGATATTTACAACACCTGTCCCTAGGGCAATACCCTCTTCAATATATATTGACCCATCATATTTCAATGAGTCAGGCAATAATTTTATCAATACCGATGACGTTTGTGAAGACTGCTACATCCTTCCGGAGTCATCTCTGGAGTACGCACTGTGGATTCCCTCAAGTGTCGGTTACGGTCTGGTGAATGAGACAGAGCAGGGTGCACTTGACGATGCCATAAGAAGGCTTAACGGTGTCCTTGGGAAATATGCTGTCGCAACGAGCATAGAGACCGAGGTCAACTCGGTATCAGGGGTCCCGAGCATGTGGGGGCCTGTGGAAATGGAGGTGAGGGTATGGAACTAAGCATTTACAGGAGTTTCCACTTCCTCATACCCCAAAGGGCATACCCTCTGGGGCACATGCACCCTACCGGGCATACACCTTCCCCCCGGGGACACCCTAAAGGGCATACCCTGACGGGCACAAGCGAACAGGCAGGCAAGCGGGGCACAAGAAGGCTTAAGCCAAACATCCAAAACATGGGCAAGAATATGCAACTAAGACAAAAATCCAATACAGTAAACAGTAAATCAGGGCAGATGAGGAGGGCCCAGCTCTATTCACTCATAGCCATACTGCTCTCCATACCGGTCATGCTGTTCATCGCGTATTATGTGACAGAGTCCCAGAACATAAGGTACGGCTCCCTGGAAAGGGTTCTGGCAGACCAGCTCCATGAGGTGGAGAGCAGCATAGAGAACGACTTTGCTCAGGCCATGTCCATATCCGGCAAGAGGGCATTCCTGGCAGCCACGAATTATGTCATAACAGAGGGCGAGCCCCTGGACAACGCGACCCAGAGGATGGAGGAGCTCATGACGTACGGAACCCTCTATGGCGAACCAGTGTTCGTCATGGACAACAACACAATCCAGGACTGGATAGACAAGATAGAGGCCCTTGACCTCGGCTTCGATGTGAGCGTGTCATATAGCAATCCCGTTGTGAGCAACCTGGACGGCATCAACACAAGGCTCCTGACCACTCTTGACATCAATGTCTCGGACTACTCCGATATAGGAAGGATAAGCAGGAGCTTGCTCAAGCAAGCCACCATATCCCTCAGGGGAATCGAGGACCCCATGTTCCCTGTGAACACCATGGGCTATGTGGGCAGGTCCATTATTCCCTATCCCTATCCTTATCACGCAATAAAGATGGCATCTGGATCCGGGTACGGGAGCTGCTCCGGTGAGCTTAGCTTTGATCCGGACGACCCCGACAAGGCATCCAAGATACTTGTCACGCACGATGCCACGGCAGTGGCTGGCTTTGCCGGGGTTGTGGGAGAGACCTCGGGTGTCCCTGCTGTGAGTTGC